>JAAZCN010000259.1 GCA_012513245.1 Synergistaceae bacterium
AAGATGATTTAAATCCTGATCATTACCACTTCAAATATGACTGTGTGACCTCTCCGTCTGCCCACGTAACAGTAATATGTACTACTCCGTTTCTCTTTCGAAGGTCACCATTGTCCTGTATCAGCAGTTGGTAGGTCTTTGTGCCGTTTACAGGGATGCGTATGGCTCCGTTATTATGGTTGAGCATCTTGTTGCCTTCTCTCACACCGAGAAGCCAACTGCCGTTGTTTTCAGGAAGCGTATCCCAGCCCTTTCCGGAATCAAATGTAAGGGCCAGTGCCTTGACATTTCCCTTCCCGGTTATCTTAATGTTAAGAGCCGTATCCTTGTAACCGTTCGCAGCTCTTTTCTTGTTTTTACCTACATGGTCCAGATTGACCAACGTGGGCTTAGAAGAAGTGAACACAACATCCCTGTCATCCTTAGTAACCTTCGAGGAAGTTGCAGGAGCATCGCTGGTAGATGCCTCAAGTACCTGTCCGTTGGACATTACAAATGTAACATGATATGGACCGACATTTTTACTCTCAACTTCGTCGAACCAGAGATAGAGTGTCTTTGTTCCGTTTATCGCCATGGAGATCGTCCCGTCGGATTTGTTCTGTTTGTAACCTTTATCGTCTGTCAAAACGACAAGCGGTGCGTTGTTTCCCGGGATAGTGTCCCAGGTATTGCCGCTTGACGAGGATCTGATCCTTACTCCCGTAACAGCGCCAGACGCATTGATAACAGCGTCGATCTGTCTGTCAGCATTGAGGTTGGACTCCATTCTCTCGCTCTGCCCGGTAAAGTCATATTTGCCCGTTCCCCTGTAGTCAACAGATAGAGTATCTTTGAAAGTGGTTGCCTCGCCTCTGACGGCGTCTCTTTCAAACATGCGTCCGTCTGACAGGCTAATAGTAATTTTTGCATTTACTGCCCGATCGGACATTATTCCGTCCTTGTCCTGTATCAGCAGAGTATATTTCTCTGAGCCTTTTATTTTAAAGGCAACTGTGCCGTCAGTCCTGTTCATGATGTTGTTATGGCTGTCTACAGCTGTGATTATTGGGATATTGTTTCTTGCAATAGTATCCCACTCATCCCTCCTGGAAGATGTCTGGGCTGAAATTTTCATAGCCGTAACAGTGGCGTCTTTGAAATCAAGGGCTAAGGAAAACTGGTAATCATTTTTACCGTCAGCTCCGACCTTTTCAGAAGTTCCGGCGTAGTCATGTTGGCTGACTCCGTTAGCCGCAAACATGGAGATACCCTCTGCTGCGTTGGCAACAGGAGCAACAGGAGCAACAGAAGCGAGTTTGCCCACCGCCTTGACGTTTGTCTTACCGGTTACCTGCTGGTTGTTGATAAGAGTAACGATGACCGTGAAGTCTGAATCTTTTGGTATAGAACCTTCGGCATCATTGATGTAGAGTTTAAAGTCGGCACCCATAAGGACAGGGGTCACCGGAAGCCTGCCAGAAGTGTTCATAATACTGCCGCTGCTGTTTTTTACAATAAGCAGTCCGGCAGCGTTTGATGGAGAGGAGCTCCACATTTTGCCCGTAGTCTCGTTTTTAAGCGAGATTTCTGTAATAGCCTGTACTCCGCTTACAGCAAGCGTGAAAGAAGCATCGATCTTACCGTCTGCTACTCTTGAAGTACCTTCGCCAAGTATGTCCGTTTTTTCATCAGCATTGAAATAGATTGAATCTACGTCAAGTTCCAGCGATGATCCGAAAGCTGCGCTTGAAAAGACAATTAAGAAAAGCGTGACCATAATAATTTTTGATAATTTATACATTTCTAAAATGCCTCCTTATATTGTTAAATCTACCCAAGACAATTTTAAGTCATACTATCTAATAGTTAATGTGATTTCTGCCTAAAATGATATAGAATTAAACACGTAAAAGACGCAGTTGTTCAAAGGAGAATTTTGTTTTGGACAACTTAGCCGGAAGATCAAAATTAACATGAAGGATCTATATTCACATAAAGGAGAAAAAAATATATGACACTGATATTGGACGGCAGGATAGCTTCAAGAAAAATAAAAGAGTGGGTAATATCTTCGGTCGATTTCATCAGGGTCAGTCATGGTTGGGTGCCCCAAATGGTAACGGTCCAGGTAGGTGAAAACCCCGCCGCTGAAAGATACATAAGAAATCAACTGAAAGCCTCTCAAGAGGCAGGCATATCAACCAGACTGGAAAAATTTGATGAGGATATTCCAAAGGAAGAATTCCTGAAAAAACTTGCTGCTATTGGCAGGGATCAGGAAGTTGACGGAATAATATTACAGACTCCATTTCCTAAGGGCTGGCCTGTGGACGAGATACTGAACAGTCTTACTTCCGGAAAGGATGTTGAAGGCGTGCATCCTGAAAACCTTGGCAGGCTATATCTTGGAGATACAGCTATCCCGCTTCCCTGCACAGCATGGGCGGCAATTTCGCTGCTAGAATGGTATGGCAGGCGTTCGTTTGAACAGAGCCGGTGCTCTGTCATAGGCAGGAGTCCAAACGTTGGCAAAGCAGTCGCGTTGATGCTCATGCACAGGCATGGTACGGTTACAGTATGCCACACGAGGACTTCCACTGAGCAGCTTAAAGAGATCCTTGCCGGCTCGGATATAGTTATAGCAGCTGCCGGAGTTGCCGGCATCGTTGACCCTAAAATACTGCCTTCACATGCCTGGGTGATCGATGTGGGGACAAACGTAACAGAAGACGGAAAACTGGTAGGGGATGTGGCAAAAGGGGCGGAAGGGCATGTCGAGGCATTAAGCCCCGTCCCGGGCGGAGTTGGTCCAATAACTGTATCTCTGCTGCTGGCGAACCTCCTTCTCTGTGCAACTAGGCGCAGACTGGGAAAAAGCCTGTTGCTTCCCGATCTTAAAAAATTACGTGAGGAGTGATCTTATGGATATCGAAAGCGGAGCTAAGTGGTTTGCCGAACGGATCAAAAAGGGACGTGTCGTTATCTTCAGCGGAGCCGGACTCAGCACAGAATCAGGCCTGGCAGACTTCAGGTCGAAAGAGGGATTGTGGGCTCACGTTGACCCAATGCAGTATGCCTCTGTAAACGCACTGGAACGTGATTACAACTCATTCCGGGAGTTTTACAAGGCCAGGCTATACGTCCCGGAGAGCGTGAAGCCAAACAAAGGGCACAAATACATTGCCAAATGGGAAGCTGATGGCCACGTAACAGGAATAATCACCCAGAACGTCGACAGGCTTCATCAGAAAGCCGGTTCAGCCAAAATAGCGGAGCTTCACGGAAGCCTTGAGCCTGTCAGGTGTCACTCCTGCGGGAAAATATGGGACAAAGAATTTTTCCTTGATGGTAAAAAGTGCGACTGCGGTGGTTTGCTGCGCCCGGGTGTAGTCCTCTTCGGAGAGATGCTCCCTGATGAACCATTACGGCTTGCAGACGAGTGGAGCTCTGACTGCGATACATTTATAGTCCTTGGTTCATCACTGGTAGTCTCTCCCGC
>JAAZCN010000004.1 GCA_012513245.1 Synergistaceae bacterium
ACGTTATTTTTAAGCATGTCTGTTGTTATGATCCTGTTTGGCTTTTCTAGTATCGGCGCACAGGTGGTTACCACATCAGCGTCTTCGCAGGCCTTTTTTACGTCAGGGCAGACCACAAATTCAACGTTTGGACAAAAACTCTTCATGGCTTCGATATATCTGTCAGCCTGTTCCGGCATTGGATCATACAGCTTCACTGTCTTAATCTTGGGAAGGACTTCGTTAAATGCTCGCAAAGTTATCTTTCCTATAGTACCAAGACCTGCCACCGCGACTACTTCTGCATTAGGATCAGCAAAATATTTGGCTCCAAGTCCGGCTGCCGCACCTGTTCTCCATGTAGTCATCCAGTTGCAGTCCATGATAGCTTTAACTACCCCGGTCTCAACATCATTAAGGATAAAAACGCCGTTGTTGTAAGGCAGTTTTTTCTGCAGATTGCTTGGAAAGCCGGCTACCCATTTTATTCCGGCCATATCGACTTCTCCGCCGATCCAGCATGGCATCGCGTGCATATAACAGTCGTGCCTTGGGTGTACTCCGATCTTTGCGGGCAGTTCTGTCTTCTTTTCGCCGTTCATTTTCCAGCCCATTTCAATATGGTCCATTACTTCCTTCATTGTAATACCGAGTGCCTCAACATCTGCCTGAGAAATAAAACGAACATCGTACGCCATTATTAAAACGCCTCCTATATATATTTTCCCGGTATGCCGGGGCATGTGGTGCTAATAACTCAGAGTATAAGATCCGGAAGATAGACATTGTCTGATACAAATACCTTTTCTCCTTGAAAAAGCCGGTTCCTTGCTTCAATACGTCTCCTGCACCCGTCTTTGTCAGACAAATAGACACCGTAAAGGATAGAGTGGATGACTGACATCACAGCTGCACATGGATCCAGGAATGATACAAACTTTTGCGGTACGATGAAGAGCGGGTCACAGTACTGTGCTATGGGTGAAGATATCGAATCCGAAATACCGATTATTCCCATGTTTTTTTCCTTCATAACTTTTACTATCGACTGAGTCTTTATTGGATATCTTGGGAAGCTGAAGACAAAGGCTGCGGTCCCTGCAGGAGCGTCAAGCAAGAGGCTCATATCAGTGACGTCGGTCTCTTTGATGACCGTGACATTTTTTCTCATGGTCCCAAGGAAATAACCTGCATATTCCGCAAGGAACGAATTACTTCCGGTACCTGAAATGATCACAGAGGGCGCATCTGATATCATCCTTACCGCTTTATAAAAGTCTTTCTTTCTTATGAGACTGTATGTATCATCCATAAGAGTTCTTTCCATCTCAAAAATGGCATCATAGGGTGATGACTCTTCTGTCCTGATACTTTTTGATGAATAGAGCTCCAGCGTTTTGGGAACACTTTTCTCAATTTCTTCCCTCATCGCAGCCTGAAGTTTTGAGAAAGATCCGTACCCCAGCGATTGTGCAAACCTCACCACAGTTCCCTGTCCCGTATGTGTCAGCTTTGCAAGCTCAGCCAGAGTAACGTATGCCAAAGATTTATATGAAGCGAGTATATAGTTGCCAACGATCCTTTGCGCCGGAGAAAGAAGGTCATTCTTTGACCGTATCCGTTCAAGAAGAGGCAAATTGTCAGAGCAGCTCATGGAGTGTTTTCTCCTACATGCATAGAATATGGAGTGTTTCTTCCGCCTAAATATTAAATCAGTAGTTCAGCTTTGTCAATCATAATTCTCAATCTTATGTCTAATCATTGCAGAGACCAATTTATTGTGCTAGCATCTAAAGCAATTAAATCTATATAAAGGGCGGATGTCAAAATGAAAATCAGTAAAATGGTAGCTGCGATAGATTCCCATACTTGCGGGGAACCAACAAGGATAATCATCGGTGGCGCGCCGATATTCAAAGGGAAGACAATGTCTGAAAAATGGAAAGACTTTTGTGACAATCACAACGACTTCCGTCGTTTTATAATGACAGAACCTCGCGGTCATGCGGACATGTTTGGAGCAGTCATGATCCCTCCGGTCAACCCGGAGGCAGACACAGGAGTTATCTTCTGCGATTCCGGCGGCAGCGTTTCAATGTGCGGACATGGCTCGATCGGTCTTTCTTCGGCTATGGTAAATCTAGGCATGGTAACTGTCACAGAACCCGTGACCGAAGTAAAACTCGACACTCCTGCCGGGATGGTCACAATATCGGTTGATGTAAAAGATGGAGAGGCTGTTTCGGCAACCTTGAAGAATGTCCCGTCCTTTGTATTCGCAAGAGATCTTGACCTCTATCTGCCGTCGATCGATAAAACAGTTAAGTTCGACATAAGCTTCGGTGGAAGCTTTTTTGCGATACTAAATGCGGAGGATTTTGGTTTCGAGATCGTTCCTTCCGAGGCCTCTGAGATCACAAAAATGGGACTTGAAGTATTAAGAGAGGCAAACAAACAGCATAAAGTACAGCATCCCCTGATCCCGGAAAACAACAAGGTTCTGCTGGCAGAGTTCGGCATCCACAAAGAAGGGCAAAACGCAAAAAACTGCATGATATTCGGAGCAAAAAATGTAGACAGATCTCCCTGTGGAACCGGGACATGCGCAAAGATGGCACTGCTTGCAGCAAAAGGAGAGCTTAAACCCGGGGAAAAATTTATTAATGAGAGTATCCTTGGAACAGTCTTCGAAGGCCACTATGAATCGGGACTTAAAGTCGGAGACTTCGACGCCATCCGGCCGTATATAAAGGGCTCTGCTAATATCACGGGCTTCAACTGGCTGATACAGCAGGACAGCGATCCACTTCTACCCGGCTTCCTGCTCGGCTAAATCACAAAAAACTAAAAAACATAGGAAAGGGACAGCCTGATTTTTATCTGTGGCTGTCCCTTTTGTTTTAGATTAATGTAAAATAACTCTGTATCCGGTATCCAAAAGCTCTGACTGCGGGGGGAACTTTCGTGAAAAAGATGGGCATGAGATATTCAAACAATTTATTTTATTTTTTTATTGCACTTTTACTTCTTCTTACGTTTTCTACGATATCAAACGCTGAGACACTTGCGGATGTAAAAAGAGAAATCGTAGATTTCCAGTCGCAACCGTTGGAAAGAATAAAAACTCTTAGGGCCGAAGTCCTTAAAATACAGGGGCTCGAGGAGGGCCTCGCCAGGCAGTACCGCATCCCCGTCTCCCAGGTCATAAACTATGAGATGATGCTTGAAAACAATATACATGTGTATCACAGCATCTATTTTCTTCAAAAACAGGGTAGCGCTCCTTCGCAGTTTATTCTTGAAGAGGGGCGGCTCGAAGAACTGGCTGAAAAAACACCTCCATACTCATTCCTCCTCTACCTCAACTTCCTCGAAGATGTCGAAAACTACCTCAATGAAGCAGACAGATACAAACGTCTGATAGAAAAAGCCCATGCTACGATCCTGAGAAACAATGGAGAGAGAACTGAGGCAGAAAAAAAATTCCGTCTTGTTAACGACCAGCTTTCAAGGGGCAGTGGGAACAACATGAGCAACAGCTGGCGCATGAGGGAGATAAAAGCAAAATTAGAAGAATGCACTGCAATAAACACACTTAACTCTACAACTTTGTCTCTTGCAGAGAAGGAACTGAACGACACAGAGAGCAAGATCGCCATCATCCGGCCAATGCTTGAAAACATAAGGGAGAATATCAAATTCAACAGTGAAGATTTCGTCTTTCTTAATACTACAGCATTAGAAAAGACCGGATCTCTTTACGATACCATCTCCGTGCTTGAAAAAAAGATAGATCCCACCAACGGATACAGTGAAGAGCCAACTGAGATGACTCAGTTTACAAGATTTTGGATCTCAAATGAAAAACAGCTGGTCAGAGATGAAATACTGATGATCCTGGAAGTCATCGAAAAATTGACATCACTTAGGTCAGTCTGGAGGGGCATGCAGGATCTACTTGATGGAAACCTGGATATGTCGAGACAAAAATATATCCTCTCTAAAACAAATGACTACATCGATGACATCAATGCGAATATAACCCTATGCGTAGATTCAATACAGACTATAAGAGAGACAGAGCAGGCAGTTAAAAGAAGGTTCACCGGCCAGAGCCTCCTTGTAACGGAAGGTGACGCACTGAAGAGGGACAAATTCCTTGAAAACCTTGCTGTCAGAAAAAAAAGATACCTCTCATACCTCATCGATCTCGGAATGATAAGGAGCCAGTATGATGATCTCCAGAAAGAATCGATGCGCATTACAGGAACACACAAAAATGAAGACAAGCTGAACTTATTCTGGGGAAGCAGTCTCTCAAGGATCAGAGAGACCGAACTCTGGCATGTGGGTGAATACCCGGTAACAGTAGGCAAGTTTTCTTTCGGACTGATGATATTCCTTCTCGGCATAGTTTTCACAAGATATATCGTTTATGCATTCAGAAAAAAGACATGTGACGGATTGGCCATGAGCAAGCACAGCAGCCTTTTGATACAAAAATTCATCTATTACACCGGAGTGATCATTTCAACCTTCTTCGGCCTCTGGAGCCTCCATATCCCCCTTACAGCCTTTGCATTCCTTGGAGGTGCGATCGCAATAGCAGTCGGATTCGGGACACAAAAATACACGGGAGACGTTTTCAGCGGGATGATCCTTCTTTTTCAGAAAAAAGTCCGTATCGGAGATGAAGTGATAATAGC
>JAAZCN010000260.1 GCA_012513245.1 Synergistaceae bacterium
CTCCCTTGCAAGGGCGACGGCCTGTCTGACTCCCCCTGCCGCGGCTATATGGTTGTCCTTTAGCATTATGCCGTCCGAGAGGTTGAACCTGTGATTGTGCCCTCCCCCTACCTTGACGGCGTATTTTTCAAAAATCCTGTTGTTTGGAGTGGTCTTTCGGGTATCAAGCAGGCTGATCCCGCTCCCTTTAAGCATATCGGCTATCTTTCTTGTGTGGGTGGCTATCCCGCTCATCCTCTGTATAAAATTAAGCGCCGTACGTTCCCCTGAAAGTATGGCCCGAATGTCTCCCACGACCTGAGCGGCGATATCGTTTTTCTTTACGAAGTCGCCCTCTTTGAAATAGCGAACTACCTTTATTTCCCCATCAAGGAGATGAAAGACCCGTTCGAATACATTTAGTCCGGCTATGTCCCCGTCCTCTTTGCAGATAAGCTTTGCGCTGCCTTTTACGTACCCTTTTATAACCGCGTTCGTCGTTACGTCTTCATGGGAGATGTCCTCACGCAACGCACTCATTATCAGCCTGTCCATGTTATCCTTCATTTTTCTCTCCCTTTCTGATCTCGTTCATTATGAGGTCCTTATCTTCAAGGATACGCTCTTCCTCGGGGATCACGGATGGTTCGGGGAAATCAGGTATCACGGCATGATGACGGATCCTGTTTATGTCCTGCGCGGCCCTCTTGCTGAACACCAGACTCTCAAGCAGTGAGTTGCTTGCAAGCCGGTTTCTGCCGTGGACTCCGTTGCAGGCAGTCTCTCCTGCTGCGTAAAGACACTCCAACGATGTTCTTCCGTTAAGATCCGTCGCTATCCCGCCCATGAAGTAGTGTTGTGCGGGAACAACGGGTATCGGCTCTTTTGTGATGTCATATCCATGTTTGAGGCAGTGCTCATAGATAGTGGGGAACCTTTTGGCTGCGTCGGCCTTTACATGTCCTGCCAGGCACAGGCGCACGAACGGCATTTTATCTTTTTCCATCTGTTCGTGTATTTTCTTCGTGAGCACATCCCTCGGCTGAAGCTCATCGGTAAACCTGTTCCCGTTTTTGTCAATAAGTACGGCACCTTCTCCACGGACCGATTCGGATATGAGAAAGGCTCTGCCGGGCTCCTCAGTCCAGAGGGACGTGGGGTGCACCTGAATATAGCTTATGTCTCGGGTCTTTATACTATGCTTTATCGCGATGGCAAGCGAGTCTCCGGTCAGGTGAGGAAAATTCGTGGAACGTTCAAAGAGTCCTCCTATCCCTCCGGTCGCAAGCACCGTAGCCTCTGCAAAGAAGTTTTCATATTTCCCGCCTGGGTCCCTGACTATTGTTCCGAAACAGCGGCTGCCGTCAGTCAGTATATCTGTCACAGTGCTTTTTTCCATTATGGTGACATTTTTCAGTTCAAGGACTTTTTTGAGCAGTTTTCCGTTTATTTCGCTGCCGGTCCTGTCCTTGCAGTGAAGTATTCTGGCCTTTGAATGAGCAGCCTCCCTTGTGTATGAGAAACCGTTCCCCTCCCTGTCAAACTCGACCCCAAGACGAATCAGGTCCTCAATTATCTCCCCGGACTGCCTTATCATTACAGCGACTGCTTCCCTGTCGTTTTCATAATGACCGGCCTTAAGCGTATCTTCCATGAAGCTTTCGAAATCTTCATCATCGACCTGTACGCATATCCCGCCCTGTGCCAGGAAGGAATCCGTCTCATCAGCAGCAGCCTTGCTGAGAATCAGTATCCGCTTGTCACTGTCGAGGTTCAGTGCCGTAAATAGACCGGATACTCCCGTCCCGACGATGATGACATTGAATTTTTTCATTTTATCTGTTAGCTTTCCGCATACCTGAGCATATTTTGAAGAGGAAGAAGAGCTTCGGCTGCCAGAGCCTCGTCGACATGGATCTCATGGCCGGGTTCCTCCAGAGCCCGCAGGACTTTTTCCGGAGTGTTCTTCTTCATGTCCATGCAGAGAGTGCACGCTGAGGGGGTGTAAAGCTTTTTCTTCGTCCCTCTCTTTTCCAGTTCATGGAAGATGCCCCTCTCGGTGCACACGATGAATTCTTCAGAAAGGCTTTTAACAACGTAGTCGATAATGCCTGAAGTGCTTCCGACATGATCTGAAAGCTCTGTTATCTCCTCTCTGCATTCAGGATGGGCAACGACCCTGGCATCAGGATGTTCCTTTTTCAATGCCAGGACATCTTCAGCCCTGATCCCTGCGTGGACATAACAGAAGCCTTCGTTGAAGATAAAGTTTTTTTCGGGTATTTGCATAGATATGTATCTTCCTAGATTTTTGTCTGGGATGAAATATATGTTTTTCTCAGGAAGGGATCTTATTACTTTGAGGGCATTTGAGGAGGTCACGCACACATCAGAGAGGGCTTTGATCTCCGCGGTGGAGTTTATGTAGCAGACGACAGCAAGGTCCTCGTGTTTGCCTCGCATGCTTTTGATCTCACCAGCCGAGGCCATGTGAGCCATTGGACAATCTGCGCCGGGATCAGGCATCAAAACAGTTTTATTCGGATCCATTATCTTCACGCTCTCTGCCATGAAGTATACTCCGCAGAAGAGGATCACCTTCTCCTTCAGCTGCGATGCTACAACGCTCAGATAATATGAATCGCCGATATAGTCTGCAATATCCTGCCCTTCATCCGGAACATAATAATGTGCGAGGATCACAGCATTCTTCTCTTTTTTTAAATCTCTAATTCTTTCTTTGACATTTGTCATTTGTGCCACCCTCAATATCTGAAAGATCAATGACACGAAAGATATCATCTGACAAGACAGGTGTCAAGACTTACCGTCTCTCATATAACAAAGCACAGCACGCCTGAGCCGACGCACTGTGCCTTGTTGTTAAAATCTAGGTTCTGGTTCTAGAAGAGCCCTACTATGCGGCCTTCGCTGTCTACGTCGATCTTCTCCGCTGCGGGAACTTTGGGAAGACCGGGCATCGTCATCATTGCTCCACAGATGGCTACGATAAAGCCTGCTCCTGCTGAGAGACGAATCTCACGAACCGTAATTTTAAAATTTTTGGGTCTACCTTTTACTGTCGGGTCGTCTGAAAGTGACATTTGGGTCTTTGCCATACAGACGGGAAGATTCCCGTATCCAAGTTCTTCAAGCTCTTTTAGCATTTTTGCAGCCTTGTCTTCGTATGCAACATCGTCCGCACCATATACTTTTGTTGCTATCGTATGGATTTTGTCCTTAAGCGGCATTTTGAGGTCATAAATCGGGTGATAGTTGTTTTTTTCGTTCTCGATCATGTCCAATACCTGATCGGCAAGATCAAGTGCTCCGTCTCCACCTTTAGCCCATACTTCGGCAAGGGAGATTCTTGCACCAAGGTTGCGTGCTGCATCTTGTACAAGTTTGAGTTCAGCATCTGTATCGTCGACAAATCGATTGAGAGCTACTACGACAGGAACGCCGAACTGCTTCATGTTGTCGATGTGAGCTTCTAGGTTAGGGATGCCTCGTATAAGTGCTTCTATATCTTCGTTTTTGAGCTGGTCTTTTGCCGCGCCACCATGGAGTTTCAATGCTCTGACAGTTGTAACTATAACAACGGCTTGCGGATTGAATCCACCGTAACGGGAGGCTATGTCCATAAATTTTTCAGCGCCAAGGTCTGAGGCAAATCCAGCTTCAGTAACGACGTAGTCCGAAAGTTTCAGGGCCATGCATGTCGCCATTATTGAGTTGGTTCCATGTGCAATATTTGCAAATGGTCCGCCGTGGACAAAGGCAGGAACTCCCTCAATGGTCTGGACAAGGTTGGGGTTTATCGCATCACGAAGCAAAGCCGTCATTGCGCCTTCCGCTTTAATATCTTGAGCTGTTACAGGCTTACCGTCATATGTATATGCAACTACTATC
>JAAZCN010000261.1 GCA_012513245.1 Synergistaceae bacterium
CGTCCTTATTCTTGCATAATAAAACACATAGTTTCTGGAGTAAAGACAATAAGTACTAATTTTCAAACTGGTATCCTTTTTTTCATACATATGTGTCACATTATACCTTAGGTCCTCTGTACCTTATACCTGTAAATATACGTATCGGAGCACGGCGAAGGTGCGGCAAGTATAATTGTCCCGATCATCCTGCGCAAAGCTCATACTAGTGCTGAAAGTTATTTCAAACGGTCCACGCTTAGACAGATTTTTATAGGTAGAATAAAAACAATTTTCCATATAAATTGCCCCACAGTTAACTGTGGGGCAATTTATAAAGAAGTGTAGATGTTTTCTCCTATAGAAGTTTGGCGCTTATAACAGGATGATGTCTATTTACAACAGCCAGCTGTTTTAGCAGTATATCTTCTGCACATACTGCGACGTAGATGCAGAAAGCATTCCAGGGTAATCCGGACGGAATCTCAGCCTGTCTCCTGCTTTGTATTTTTTAGGACAATCTTCTAAATCCACAAGAAGATGATCGCTCGACGCTGTGATGATCTCTACTCCTTCATCAAGCGGCACTAATCCTTCAATACGAACGTCCTGCTTACCGATAGCAAGAACTCCGCGTAGCCTGTTACCTCTGTCAATGAAGACCGGGGCATTTCCAGAGAAGTCCAACCCAATTTCTCCAAGCGGAAGAGTTGGCTTAACTTTGACCTCGGACAATTCCGCTTCAATTTCCATTGTATCCTGGTGGAGCATTGTAAAGTTAAATCTTTCAGAAGAATCTGTACCAAGCAAGATCGCTTCACCAAGTCTTAGGCCGTTGATTCCTTCTGGGACGTTTCCCTTTATCATTTGCACAAGAGTACAGGTTCCCCCGCCGGATACTAATTCAAGGCGGCGCCCCAGTTTATTTTCCAACTCTTTGCGATATTCAAGAAGGCGTGTCAAATTGTCACGCCCAGGCAACGCTCCGCTAGCACAGGCAAAATTTGCACCAACTCCTGCAATATGCAGATTGGGTGAAATGTTCTTTAACTTCTCGTAGGCTGACTCCAGTTCTGTTGGCCAGAAACCCTCGCGGAGATCTCCCATGTCTATCATTATTACTATATTATGTTTCTTATTGAGTTTGTCGCAAATACGCGACATCTCAAGAATGCTGTCGATATCGGAAACCAGAGAATAATCACAAAACCTGACCGTGTCTTCAAGTTCAGAGGGCATCGGGATTCTGATTAGTGCATATTCGCTTTCTATGCCGGCCTCTTTCATCTTTATAATGTTTGCTATCCTACTGTCGGCCAGCACATCAAATCCTACCTTTTTAAAAATCCGTGCTATCTCGAGCTGTGCGCTCATTCCTTTTGTAACCGCCCAAAGAGAGATACCATTGTTGGCGCATTCCTTCATCAAGCGGCGTCCGTTTGCTTCTATTTTTTCTGTAAATATCCTCATTATCGGGTATCGCAAAACTTGATCCCTCCTATCCTATTGCGTGCGCTTCTATTGTTCTGAAATGGCGATAAGGCCCTCTATGACACCGTAGGCAGTATCAAGAAGTCCGGGACAATCTTGGATAATTGTGTTAGGGTTCATAAGGTCTGACTCGAAACGGATTGCGGCCCCGAAGTGTGATATTAAGGCCATTACATCGTCTTTGCTTACTTCTTCTACCTTAACGCTCGCCGAAATCTTACCATCTTTTTTTTCAGCGCGACACATCAACTTCAGTCTGTTTCCGCGCTTTAATGCGTCTTGGCACATTTCGGGCGTGATTTCA
>JAAZCN010000262.1 GCA_012513245.1 Synergistaceae bacterium
CCCTTAATGTCTCTTTCTATCGGCTTAGCAAACATGTTCTTGAGTTTCATTTCTGACACCCCTCAGTCTACAAGTCTAAAAGCTCTGTAATAGTTATGATCCTTTAATTCTGAGAACAGGATCAATTCCTGTCCGTCATATTTTCCGGGGTAAAACATTACGACCGGGACTTTGTCCATTACCTGATGTAGGTTATTTAGTATGTTGTGGGAACGGAGAATCGGATAACACTTTCCAATCCCTGTTAAAAAAACCACAGAGCTGTCAGGTGTATTTTCTTTGATGTACTCGACCAGAAGGTTCTTTTCTCCTGAGAAGCGGAAGGCGCTCTCGATTGATTTAGTGATGTGGCTGAATCCCTTTGTCTTTTCGAAATCGAAACATTTTTCGAGAAATTTCTTTTCTTCCAACATGGAAATGATAACTTCATATAGGTCAAAAATTACAAGCTTGAAGCCATAAGTGCCCTTCTCATGTTTCTTTGCGATTTTTTTGATTCTGTCCCGAACAGCAAGCTCCTGATCGGCAGGGTAATCAAAGACATAGTATCCGACTTCGTTGCTCAAGCCTTTGTTCTCCCTGAATGAGGGTTTTTTAATTATTTCTTCAACAGCATTTAATCTATGCTCAATGTCTGCCATTTCACCGGGCTCCTGTAATTGCCTGCAGATAGTTTTTCATGCCAAGTCCCAAAAGATGTTGTTCGACCTCATTGGCCAATATAGGAGGAGTTATTTTGTTAACCTTGCCCTCTCTTAAGATAAAGCCTGAATCAGAGAGGAAGTTAAAATAACTGTTTACAAGTTTTTTTATCGTGCAGTCTTCCCATGAAGCGACCTTATCGCTTTGGGATTGCTTATTTTTCATGTAAATATTTATATCACTCTCATCAAGGATTTCATCGCCGAGGATTATTTTTTCACGGTAAACTTCGTACATGAATTCAAAGAATAGACGGTCTGTTTTCATTACAGCAAGAAGTGCAAGAGCCTTGCTTGAGGAAAGGTCGGTTGAGCAGAAAAGGTTAATAGTCCTTCTGTCCAGAGATTTAGCACGTCTGCTAACAGTGTTGTATATTTCTTTTGCCCTGTAAATTTTGGGAACGCCGAAAAGGTTTTCTTCCAGGCTTATCCTTTTGATCTCGTCATAATTGACACTTTTGTCCAAAAGCATCATTACTTTTTTGAATTCTATGAACCAGAAGGGTTTTGAAACCATCCTGGCGCTGTAATCAGTTTTTGGCATACAGCAAACTCCTTCCTGAAATAGAGCTTTGAATTCAATTATATGTCTAATAGGTGCGATTTTATTTCTAATTAATTGTTCTTAAGAGAAAAAATAATTGGAACTTATGTTGATTTTATTGCGAAAGCGTATATCGATAAGTGTAAATAGTCGCCGGGTCACTGCTGTCCAAGATAGCTCAAATTTCAAAATGCCCTCCTGTAATAGCAAGGCTTTGTTAATCGTTATTGGACACATTTAAAACCAGGTTGTACTTCATGGTTTACTTGTTATTTTCCTCTTGACCGCCTTTGGC
>JAAZCN010000263.1 GCA_012513245.1 Synergistaceae bacterium
ACGGTAATGCTTCTGGGTGACCACATAAACAGGGATACCGATGCTTTAGTCACAAAAACAGGTTTCATAATAAAGAATGAAGTTAATCTGCTGAGCGATGTTGTCAGGTTAATTGTGGCGGAGAAATTACAGGTGCAGGAACGACGCTGAGGTAGAGAATAGAGCCTCGGTAATTATTTTCTAATCGCTTAGTAACAGCTTGTCCCTGGCCAAACATGGAGTGTGGAGATGTGCGTAGTAGCCGTGGGAAATCAGTCCGCGAGCTACCTTTTTATGTTTTGCAAACTCTTTATTAGTTTTACATTTTTACATATTTGTAAAATATTTTTTTAGCAAGCTCCGCAGTTAAAATATAAAGAACAATTATAATGCCTATTAACAACAGTACTTCTAACGGCAGAGGAGTAAAACCAAGGAGGCCGGCAATAGGCGTATACGGCAGTAATAAGGTGATAAGAACAACCATTAATGTAGCAATGGTGAGATGCTTCCCAGGCTTAGATTTGAGAAAGAAATGTTTGCTTCGAATAACAAGCACAATAATAGCGGCGGAGATAACCGATTCGATAAGCCATCCTGTTCGGAACTCAGCCTCCGATGCATGAACAACGAAGATCAATGCTCCAAATGTCATATAGTCAAAAATCGAGCTGATAAGTCCGAATGTCAGCATAAACTTTTTTATAAAAGTTATATTCCACCTGTGAGGTCTCTCCATAGAGTCTAGGTCAACATTATCGGTGGCAATAGCCATTTCAGGTAAATCTGTCAATAGGTTGGTCAATAGAACCTGTTTGGGCAGCAAGGGCAAGAAAGATAGAAACATTGACGCACCGGCCATACTGAACATGTTCCCAAAGTTGGCGCTTGTGGCCATAAAAACGTATTTCATTGTATTTGCGAAAGTTCGTCTCCCCGCAAGTACGCCCTGGCATAAAACTTCAAGGTCTTTTTCAAGCAGAACAATATCAGCTGTTGCTTTTGCAACGTCAACTGCACTATCAACGGAAATACCTACATCGGCATCATGGAGTGCTGAAACATCATTTATACCGTCTCCCATATAACCGACAACATGCCCGGCTTTTTTCAGAGCCAGAATAATGCGTTCCTTCTGGTTCGGTTCGATTTCAGCGAAAACCGTAGTTTTGTTTACTTGATGGACCAGCGCGATGTCATTTATTTCACGCAGATCAGCACCTGTTAGAATACTTACATGCGGAAAGCCAATCTGTTTTACTATGCTTTCTGCAACATACCGGTTGTCCCCCGTAATAATTTTAAGAGATACTCCTAAACGCTTAAGATTTTTTATGGTGTCCGCAATTTTTGGTTTAGGTGGATCGAAAAGGGTTATAAATCCTAAAAATACCATATCGATCTCATTAGTACGGTCGAAATGCGTATCCATTCCGATATTTTTATATGCAAGTCCTAGAGTACGATAGCCGTCACTGCTGTACTGCTGATATTTACTGTTTATTTCTTCTTTGATGCTGTCAATTGCAACAATACTGCCATCCGCCATTTCAGCACTTTGACAAACGTTCACTACGTTATTGAAAGAGCCCTTTGTGATAATGATATGGTTCTCTTTGTTGTCTGCCTCTTTGTGCGAGACAAGGATGCTTAGACGTTTACGTATGAAGTCATAAGGTTCTTCGCCGAGTTTTGAAAAAGAGGTAATATCTGGAGACTTATACTCTTTGATTGCGGAGTCAATAGGATTAACAAAGCCTGATTCAAAGAATGAATTTAGATATGCGAATAAGAAAACTTTATCACTATGAGAAGCTGAGACATCAAGTGTCTCTTGAAGTTGTACAACACCGGCTGTCAGGGTGCCGGTCTTGTCAGAACAAAGGATATCCATACTGCCAAGGTTTTCGATGGAAGAAAGTCTTTTTACAATTACCTTCAGTTTTGTCATCTCTCTGGCTCCGCGTGATAAATTATTGCTTATAATTACAGGCAGAAGCTGTGGAGTAAGACCTACGGCCAATGCGAGAGAAAACATAAATGCATCCATTAGAGGCTTTTTAAATATAATATTAATTGCAAAAATAGAAAAAACCAGCACGGTGGTAACAAGCATAAGCAGGTATCCGAACCTTCGTATTCCTCTCTCGAATTCGGTCTCAGGCTGTTTGTGTTTTAAACTGTCGGCGATTTTTCCAAACTCTGTTGCTTTTCCGGTCTGAACTACTATTGCTCTGCATGTTCCGCTGACAACATGAGTTCCCATCCATAAACAATTTGTCCTTGAACTTAGTGCCTCGTTATTTTTGAAAACACCGGCTTGCTTTTCAACCGGGTATGTCTCTCCGGTGAGTGCAGACTCGTCTACAAACATCGAGACAGACTCTATAATAAGGCAATCTCCGGCTACTGAATCTCCTGCATTTAATACTGCAATATCGCCGGGAACAACATCTTCAATGCTTATTTCTATCTCTTTCGAATCACGAAAGACAGCAGCCTTAATCTGGACAAGTTCAAGAAGTTTTTGAATAGAGTTATTTGCACCGTACTCCTGCCAAAAGCTTAATATTCCACTAAAAAACACGATGATAAGAATAATTGCGGCATCGACTACCTCACCAACATAAACGGAAAGCACAGTTGCGAAAAGTAAAATAAGTATTATCGGGCTTTTGAACTGTGATAAAAGTAGCCGGATCGCCCCGGTCTCTTCTTTCGATTTAATATTATTCCTACCATATTTCAGAAGCCTTTTTTGCGCATCAACGGACGTAAGCCCATCCGTACTCGTTCCTAGCGCTTGTAATACTTCCTCAACACTCTTGCTCCAAAATTCATTGGCATTAGGCAACTTATGCTCACCTCAGGTTTTAATGAAATAATTAAATATAAATGTTTTTTCATTGAAACTGTTTTATAAACCATTGCCGTATCCAATGAAATATATGGCATCATTAATTCGGTGCTAAGTTTGAGTCAAATCATAAAAAATAGATAGAGTAAAGATAAGTAAACAATAGGATATCCTTGTAGAAGTTCTAAAATAAGTTCCTACATTTACGGAAATACGGTAGAATTATTACCCATTGTCATTGGAGATGAAGGAGCGTATCTCTTGCTGCATATTTCCGAAAACCATTGATTAAAAGCAAAAAGCGCTGTGCTTAGGAAAAGCATTCAGTAGAGTTTTTGGGTATTTTTTATAAGAATATTGGAGGGGTTTGTAATGAAGGCAATAATTACTGTTCTAGGTAAAGATAAAGTTGGCATTATAGCAAAGGTATGTGTTTTTCTCGCTGAAAAAGATGTAAACGTGCTGGAAATATCTCAGACTATAGTTGAGGGATATTTTAACATGATCATGATAGTTGATATAACTAAGGCTTCATGCGAACTTAGTGAGCTTGCCTGCGGTCTTGAAAAGCTTGGAGAGCAGATAGGTGTAATTATAAAGTTCCAGAGGGAAGAGATCTTTGAAAGCATGCACAGGATATAGTCGGATATTATGATAACTATTTCTGAAGCACGCCAAACTACCGCGATGATAGAGGAGGAGAACCTTGATGTCCGTACCATCACAATGGGCATCAACATTCTCGACTGCGCCGATCCTGATGAGAAGAAATTCTGCGAGAAAATCTATGACAGGATAACGACGAAAGCGAAGGACCTGGTAAGGGTCGGTGAGGATATATCCCGGGAGTTCGGTGTCCCTGTCGTCAATAAGCGGATATCTATAACTCCGGTCGCCATTGCGGCCGCTGCGTGCAGGACATCGAGTTACGTTGAGATAGCTAAGACGCTTGATAAAGCAGCCAAGGAAGTGGGAGTTAACTTCATAGGTGGTTTCTCCGCTCTCGTACACAAGGGTATGACAAAAGCAGACGAGATTCTCATAGGATCTGTTCCAGAGGCCCTTAGCGTGACAGAGCGGGTATGTTCTTCTATAAATCTGGCCTCAACCCGTACAGGAATAAACATGGAC
>JAAZCN010000264.1 GCA_012513245.1 Synergistaceae bacterium
GCAAGGGGAGCTCAGGTCACTGACATTGCGATCTTGGTAGTCGCAGCCGATGACGGTATCATGCCCCAGACCATTGAAGCAATGAACCATGCCAAAGCAGCCGGAGTTCCAATCGTTGTTGCGGTCAACAAGATCGACAAGCCGGCAGCTAAACCTGAAAGGGTCCGCCAGCAGCTCTCGGATTATGGACTTGCTCCTGAAGAGTGGGGTGGCGACACTATTATGGTCGACGTTGGTGCCAAAACCGGCGTAAATGTTGATCAGTTGCTGGAGATGGTCATTCTGGTTGCAGAAATGCAGGAACTTAGGGCAGATCCCAACGCCGCACCGGAAGGTACTGTTATAGAAGCGAATCTTGATAAGGGCAAGGGCCCCGTAGCTACTGTTATTGTGCAGAACGGGACACTTCGCCGCGGAGACATTATCCACACAGCTACTGCCTGGGGAAAGATAAGGGCAATGATAGATGATTCCGGCAGCAATGTTGACAGCGCCGGGCCCAGTACTCCTGTTGAGATCCTTGGCCTTGAAAACGTGCCGCAGCCCGGAGAAAAGTTCTCGGTCATCAGCACGGAACGCGAAGCACGCGACATCATGTCGCAATACGAGTTTGAACGTCGGGAGAAGGACCAGAACAAGTCAAAGAGGCTGACACTTGAAGAACTTTATGAGAAGATGCAGACGGAAGAAGTCCCGCAGCTCAGCATAGTCCTCAAGACGGACGTTCAGGGTTCACTCGAGGCCTTCCACACTTCGCTTATGAAGATGAACACTGATATTGTTACAGTAAACATAGTACACGAAGGAGTGGGAAGGATATCTGAGTCCGATGTCATGCTTGCATCGGCTTCCAACGCCATCATCGTGGGCTTCAACGTTAGGCCTGACAGCAATGCCAAGAGGATCGCCGAAGCAGAAGGAGTGCAGATACGCTTCTATCAGGTAATTTATGACATGCTGGACGATGTCCATGCAGCCATGGAGGGTATGCTCGCCCCCGAGCTTCGTGAAAACACACTTGGAACGGCAGAGATAAGAGAGATATTCAGAGTGCCCAAGATCGGCAATATTGCCGGATGCCGCGTAATGGAAGGTCTAATAAGAAGAAACGCTAAGGTGCGCCTTATCCGTGAAGGAGTAGTTTTCTGGAATGGGGAGCTTTCCAGCCTCAAGCATTTCAAGGAAGACGTAAGAGAGATCCGTTCAGGCAACGAATGCGGTCTTAGCTTTGAAAAGTTCCAGGATTTCCGTGTGGGCGATGTTATCGAAGCATACGAAATAGTAAAGGAAAAGAAGACTCTGGATTAAGGAGCATAAGATGCCTTTCTGGATAGGAGTCGCCGAGTGTTCTTTGAGGCTGCCTTACGCGGGAAGCCTTAAAGAACGGAGGCATGTCGTCCGATCTATACTGGACGGAGTGCGAAACCGTTTCAGCCTATCTTCTTCAGACCTGGGGCCTGCAGACAAATGGCAAAATGCAGATCTTGGTTTTGCTGCAGCCGGTTCTTCTCCATCTGAGCTGGAAGAAAGGCTCATGAATCTGGAGAGCTTCCTGGTAAGAAGGGAAGCGGGTGGTGAGTTTGAGATAGTACGTTTCACTTGGGAGGTTTTTGCCTATGGTGACTTATAGGATCAACAGGATAAATAAAGAATTTTTAAGAGCAATTTCTGAGATCCTTCAGCTCAGGATAAAGAAAGACAGCGCCAGGGAAGCTATACTGACAAAAGTAAGCACATCGAAAGACCTGAGCCACGCCAAGGTCTTTTACACCGTTATAGATACCGATCGCAAGGATGAGATACAAAAAGCACTTGATACCACGGCGGGACAGATAAGATCCATGATGGGGAAAGATATGCATCTGCGCACTATACCGGAACTGCACTTTGTCTTCGACGACTCTGAAGCTAAGGCGAGAGCAATTGAGGAACTGCTTGACAAGGTGGCTGCCATTGATGCAGAAAAAAGGTCTTTAAGCGAAAGCTGATAATGGGTAAGAGAGTCATGAGAGAGATCATAAAAAAGTTCAATTCAAGCGACAAATGGGTCATCTTATGTCACGAAAATCCTGACGGGGATACCTTGGGATGTGGTCTTGCACTCTTTTCACTCGGGAAAAGGCTGGGGAAAAAAGTAAGGTTGATGGGAAGAAATCCCATTCCTGAGCGATACTGGTTCCTTCCTTATTATCAAGATTTTGAGTGCTGTAAAGAGATACTGGAAGAGGATGTCAGAGATGCCCTTATGATCTGCGTTGACACAAGCACCGCAGAGAGAAGCATGCCGGGCATCAAAGAAGTGCTTCCCATTGCTGACAGCATAAACATTGACCACCATGGTGACAACCATCTCTACTGTAAACTAAACCTTGTGGATCCTGATGCATCGGCAACCGCAGAGATTATCACTGAACTTTTGATCAAAGGCGGATGGGGCATAGAAGAGAGTGAAGCCATCTGCCTATATACAGGACTCTCGACAGACAACGGAAATTTCAGTTTCGGAACAACCACTGCCAGAAGCCATATTTGTGCTGCGAGGCTTCTTGAGGCAGGAGTAAAGCCCGCAGTTATAGATGCATACGTAAATGAAAATATGACGCCCTCTATACTTAAACTCTGGGGATCGGCCTACACAAGGACAGAGATGTTTTCCAACGATAGAGGGGCTCTCTTCTGGCTTAAGAATGAAGATTTTGCAAATGCCGGGACTGACTCAAGTGCGGTGGACGGTCTTGTAAATATGCTGCTTAAAATAACAGGAGTGAAAGTTGCATTGTTCCTGACAGAAGTAAATGGTGTAAATAAGGTCAGCATAAGAACTAAAGCTCCGTACGTTGCCAGGGATATAGCCTCTGCTTTCGGCGGAGGCGGCCATCTTCAGGCTGCGGGAGCAAAGTTCGAAGGAAAATTTGTAGATATGGTCAATTCTGTAAAGGCAGAGGCGGAGAAATATATTGATGACAGGACTGCTGCTCTTAAATAAGCCCGTAGATATGCGCAGCACGAAATGCGTTGAACTGGTGCGCAATAAACTTGGAAGAAAAACTAAAGTTGGACACGGGGGCACACTTGATTCCACTGCCTCCGGTCTTCTTATTATTCTTATAGGATCTGCAACGAGGCTGAGCAATTTTATAATGGAAATGCCGAAGAGTTACGAAACTGTAGGCTGTCTGGGTGTTGAGACGTCTACAGATGATGCATCCGGCGAGATCACCGGCATGCTTGGCCGGGGAGAAATAAATGAAAATGATATCGATCTTGCCCTCTCTTCTTTTATGGGCTGGCGGATGCAGGCACCGCCTGATGTTTCTGCTGTCCATATTGAAGGTCGCAGGGCGCACGAACTTGCAAGAGCGGGACATGATATCCATATCGAAAAGAAACCGGTCTTTTTTGTATCTTCTTTAAGAACAAGCGGGATATCAGATGACGGAAAAGTCTCTTTCCGGATAAACTGCAGGAAAGGTACCTACATACGGAGTTTTGTGAGAGATATGGGGCAGCTGCTTGGCTGTGGAGCACATGTAAGCGAGCTTCAAAGGCTGAACTGCGGCCCGTTCGAACTGGAAAAAGCATTGGATGCAACGTCATTGGAAGAGATCAGCAAAGAGGATATGACAGAAAAAATAATTCCTCTCGAAAGCGTATGTCCTGCTGCGGTCTCTTACCTTTGCGGGGAAGAAGAGACAGAGAGGCTGATCAATGGCCTACACATCTCACTGCACAGGCTGAAAAGAGAAAACTTTTCAAGATACTCGAGCACGTCGGGGAATGTGATCGTTAGATCTGAAAAGATATTTTCGATCTGTAAATTTAAAGATCAGGGCAAATCATACGATCTTTTGCCTGTAGTCAATATAATCAACGACAGGAGCAATTGAAATGATTTTTGCATTAGGAGCCTTTGACGGTTTTCATATGGGCCACCAGCGTCTGCTGGAGACAGCTAAAGAGCGTGCGGAAAAGTCCGGCACGGGTTGGGGAGTCATAACTTTTGAGGGACACCCCCAGATGCTTTTTAACAAAGACTCATTCAAGCTTCTATTCACTCCTGAAGAGAGGGATATGCTGATAAACTACCTTGGCATACCTATTGTGGACAAGGTGCCCTTCAACATCACCCTTGCAGACATGCTTCCCACAGATTTTTTGGACCACATAGCTAAAAGGGTGTCGATAGACGGGCTTGTCATAGGCGAGAATTTCCACTTTGGGCGTGCCAGGCTAGGCACTCCGGAAATTCTTGCTGATCTTTGCGCTGAACGTAACTGGTCTCTTGATGTCATTGGTTCATTCAGGCTGAACGGGGAGATAATAAGCAGTACTTCTGTCAGAGAGGCTGTTCTGAGAGGCCAGGTCGAATCGGCCTGCGAAATGCTGGGTTATCCATTTATGATACAAAGCAAGGTAATAAAGGGTGACGGAAGAGGCAGAGTGCTTGGGTTCCCAACTGCGAACCTCACTGTCAAGCCCAATAAAATTTATCCGGCAAGGGGAAGTTATGCGGGAATTTCCCATATAAATGGAAAATGGTACCCTGTAGCACTTAACATCGGATATAATCCTACCTTTGAAGGATCTAGAGGGCTGCACTGTGAAGCTCATATCGTTGGTTTTGACGAAGATATTTACGAAAAGACCATAACGCTCCACATCATTTCCAGAAACAGGGAGGAGATAAAATTTGCAGGCGCTGATGCCCTTGTTCAGCAGCTCAAAAAAGACATAAAGCACGCCAAAGCCAAAGCAGCGGATTATATGAGGTGCTTTCCAGATGTGCTGGATAAGTTTGCCAGGGTTGGCAATTGAGGTATCTCGAAGCGCTAACTTAACAACATTCGAAGTCCTTCGCTTCGACGTATGCTAATACGCCTTAGCTTGAACTTCTTCATGTTGCGTCGTTATCATCTTCGATATACCTCAATTGCGAGAGTATGAGGTTGTTGATGCCGGATGCGGCGGGAGCTTGCCGCGGGAGTCGGTTGCGAATCAATGGGGATTCTATTTTTAGGGGCGGGCGAGCGATCGGCAAGCGTTGGCAAGCAATGAGCAAGCGATTGTGATAACCTGAGAATCTTTGACCCTTTCTCCGTCATCCCCGGACGCCTGTGAGCGGGGATGACGGAGAAGGGACTTTAAGTTCTATAACCATTGAATCGCAATCGATTTGCAATAGATTTCCAATTGAAATACATGGCACGTACTTGCCATACCCAAGGTTTTTTATAATGAAGGAGGACGATTTTCCTTGTTGAGGTATCTAAGATCACACGTTAAGGTAATAATGATAGCTGTAATAGTTTTGTTTGTACTTTCCATCTTTGCCGGTTATGGGCTCTATGCCCGCTCCGGAAAGGGAGCAGACGGCCAGAGGGATTATGCCGTTGCTGAGGTAAACGGGAAAGATGTTATGCGTTCCGACATAGAAAAAGGGACAGTGCAGCTTGCTGAACAGCTTGGTTCTGAAAGGGAAGTTACGTCAGCCGATATCCCTTTCATGAGGAAAGCTATTCTTGACAGCACAGCGATCGAAGCCGAACTTGAAAAAGAGATCAAAAACCGTAAGATCGAAGTGACTGAGGAAGAGATCGATGAAACTTACAAGAACATAATGGACAGCTATCCTACAAGGGAAGAGTTCAAAGAATACATCAAACGCTCAGGCATGACCGAAGTCCAGATAAAGTCAGATATCAAAAAGCAGATATCACAAAAAAAAGTTCTGGATGCTCTTGCTGCTGAGATAAATGTGCCTGACGTGGAAGCACGCAAATTCTATGACTCAGCCAAGACATTCCTTTATAAACAGCCCGCGGGTTTTATGGTAAACATAGCTACCTTTAAAAGCAGCGAAGCCGCTGTGCTAGCTCAGAAGTCGATCGAAGGGGGAGAAGGCTGGGACAAGGTCATGGATCAGCACAAAACTGACATAATGACATCAACGCCTTACGATAAACCTGTACTTATAACGGAACAGATGATGGCTGATTCCCTTGCACCGCTCAAGGATCTCCCTCTCAATAAAGTTTCCCCTGTTATGCCAGTGACCAGTAATGATTCTTACGTGGCGATAAAAAAGAGCAAAGAAGCAGAGAAACAGCTGAGCTACGATGAAGTAAGCGCTGATGTCGTTGCAATGATAAGGAATCAGAAGTCACAGGAAAAGCAGCAGGAGTTTTACAATGAGCTGCTTTCCAGGGCAAAGATCAAGGTCCTCGATCCGAAAATATTCCCGGCGCCCGTTTCGGATGGTGTAAAAACAGAAGCAATTTCTGAAGATAAGCAGTAACAGGCTGTAACAAGACTGTAACAGCAGTATTTAAGGTATTGACAAAGCCTGCCTTGAGCAATAAAATAGCCCCTGTTGGTGAGGTGGCCGAGCTAGGCTGAAGGCGCTCGCCTGCTAAGCGGGTAGGGTGGCCAAAACCGCCCTCCAGGGTTCAAATCCCTGCCTCACCGCCATCAATTAAGGAATTGCGCCGGTAGCTCAACTGGATAGAGCATCGGACTACGGATCCGAAGGTTACGAGTTCAAATCTTGTCCGGCGCGCCATTGGAATCATTAAATCCTCGAGGGATGTTTGTTTTCTCCTCGGGGATTTTCTATGTAATTGGGGCAGCTTGAAGCGCTAGCTTAGCAACAATTATGCTCCTTCACTTCAACGTATTGATATACGCCTCAGTTCGAAGCATCGCATGTTGCATCGCTATCATCTCCGATCTGCCCCAATTACGATGGGTGAAGTGGGGCGTTAAGATGCCGCGAGAAATGGCGATTTCATCGCCTGGAAGCTGCGACGAAAAAACGTCGCGGGAAGCAATTGTTTAAAAACTTTTGGCTGAGCAATGGCGGGATTGGGAATCTATAGCAAATCAGTTGGGAGTCAATGGTATGACCTAAGGCCCCGCGTCCCTCCCCGTCATTCCCGTATGCACTTGAGCGGGAAGGTCTATCGCCTCTGCAGTTACACTTGTCTGCATTCTCCTATATCATAGGATTTAGATTCACATCCCCGTCGTCCTCGAATGCCTCAATCGGGGATCTAGCGGCTTTTAACTTGGTCTATGACTGATTTTTTCAAACCTAAAAACCAGACCTGGACCCCGGCTCAACCCCATACCGGGGAGACGATGAGGGGCAACCGATTATTTATGATTCATATCTTTAGGATTTATCTTTAATTCTCCGCGACGTTTTATGTCGCAAATTCTCCGCCAAACGCACCACCTGGCAAAATCTCCGCAGCGTAAACGCTTCCAATTCCCCGGCGGACGAAGTCCGCCAATTCCCCGCTGATTTTTCTAGGATAATTTACGATCTTATAGTAGTGTATAATTTAAAGGTTCATAAAAGCGAAGATATCTGCTATTCTTAACCGAATGGAATTTAAGTGATGGAGAAGTACGCGGAATTCTTACTGATAGAAAGTTTGTGGCATCGTTCAGGCTTGAAATACGATTAAGCCTTATGAGCCGTTTTAGTTAGGAGAAAATAAATGTTTTTTTTCAGATCTTTACCCGGATTGCCATTGCCTGTGCTAAGTCTGTTGCTGCCTTTTGCCGCAGCTTTTCTTCCTCTTGGTTTTTACTTTTATCGAAGGATAAAATGCTGGCACAAAGATGAAGATTGTGTATGTGAAATAAACCTGAGGTCTTTAAAGGTTCTTTTTCTAGTCGTTCTTATAGTAAACCTATTTCTTACGTGGTCAGTTTGGACCAGCATGGGAAAGGGCGGAACGGAACTCTTTGTCCTGAGCAACGAGGGATGGTCCAAAACGCTCTCTCCTGACAGTCCGATGCTTATCAAAGCAGTGCTTCAGGTAGATACCTTTGGAGCGATGTCCGCATTTATGATGGGTTGTGTGGCATTTATTGCCGGACTTGCTGCCATGGCCTATAAGAACGATACGATAAACCTATTAAAAGTTGGTTTTTTCTTAACTACACTTGCGGGAATACAGGGGATCTTTTATTCCGGCGACTTATTCTCACTCTTTATCTTCATATTTATCTCCCAGATCGGTGCTTCAGGCCTTTTTCATGGGATAGTGACCAAAAAGGAAGAGATGAAAAAACTTCTTTGGTATTATGTTTCAAGATCAATGGCATTGCTTATGTTTCTTGCGGGAGCTACGCTTCTTTATTACAATTATAAGACAGCGAATATCGCAGTTTTATCTACGGTATTAAAACTTGGAACAAACGAGAAAATTGCGTATGCGTTGTTGATCGTACCGCTTCTCTTTATGTTTATTAAGTCTTCTTCATATGTAACAGACGGTTCAAAAAGGGTGTTTTTTGCAATAAGGGCACAGGCGGCTCTTTTCGTGGTATTCAGGATCATTTTTTCTTTATATGGTCCTCTTCAGGGACTTGAAAAGATTCCCAATTTATTTATTCTGCTGGGTCTGATATTACTTATTACATCCATTCTTCTAACAATAAATGAAAAAGATCCTGTTAAGTTTGCAGAGGCTGCAGAAATGTTTATGAAAGGATTCCTGGTTATTTCAATGGGGATAAGCATGAGCGGTACATACTCTGCCCAGGCTGCTGCAGAGTATGGTTTTGGTGCGATCGAGAGCATGGTAGCCCTTTGGATCCTTTTTTTACCTGTCTCAGCTGCGCTTTCTTTCGTTTGCTGCACATTGAAGC
>JAAZCN010000265.1 GCA_012513245.1 Synergistaceae bacterium
CTTTTTGAACTTCCTCTCGGCACCGAGAGCAGAACCTCCCATCGTAGCAGTCATAAATATGCTCCGACCCTTTCCCTCCGGCAGCGAAGCAATGAATTTCAGCACAAGAGGGTACGAGGAGAAAAAAGCTATAGGAAAAGCGAGCCCAATCACGCTCTCTCCTGACATGCGGAAGGAATTCGACTTTCCTATAATATGAAAGTTGACCTGGTTTCCTTTTTCTTCAAGTCTTCTGCCTACTTCCCTTGCTATCATAAGAGTATTACCGGTTCCGGAAAAAACATAATATTCTATTTTCATTTTTTCTCCTCCCATGAACAAACGCTCATCAAAACCACTATTTCTACTGTTACTATTGCTATTATAGATACTCATAATAATAACAGTATAAAGGAAGAGAAAAAAGCAAAAATCCGCAGGATTAAAATCAATGAATGCAAATTAGAAAACCAGACGCTTGATTGGCTAAAAAATATCTGTAACGGTATAATGTTCTCAAACTGATATCTTAAGCCACATCATAAAAGCAGTAATAAAATGAGAAATCGCCCCGGCTGCAAAAAAGAGCCAGGGGCGGTTTCTCATTCCAGGTATCCTTGCACCCAGTAATTGGATATGACCGACCTTTACCGTGAAAGGTTATTTAGACCGGCCAGTTTCCGCTATCTCAGATGAGCCTTACTATCATTGCCACACCCTGGCCTCCGCCTATGCAGGCGCTAGCCATTCCAACACTTTTTCCCTGCTGTCTAAGGGCGTATAAAAGAGTCGTAAGTATTTTGGCACCGCTCGCTCCTATAGGATGTCCGAGAGCTATCGCTCCTCCGTGAACATTCAGCCTGTCCATATCAAAAGGCATTTTACGGTGGCATGCTATGACCTGTGCTGCAAATGCCTCATTTATCTCAATCAATTCCATTTCATCCATGGTCATTCCTGCTTTTTGCAACGCAATATTCATAGCCTTGACAGGTGCAATCGGAAAATGTTCGGCATCGATTGCGGCCGATGAATAACTTAATATCTCCGCAATGGGCCTAAGACCCTCTGCTTTTGCCCAATCATCTCCTGCAACCATAACAGCGCTTCCTGCGTCACAAAGTGCGGAACTTGAGCCTGCAGTGATAGTACCGTCTTTTTTGAAAATAGCGGGCAGCTTTGCAAGTGATTCTATAGAAGTATCTTTCCTGGGAATTTCATCCGTGTCTAAAATAAGCTCTCCTTTTTTTCTGTCCTTGAGAATTATCGAGACTATCTCGTCTTTAAAAAGTCCTTTCTCCATGGCATCGACAGCCTTCATATGACTTTGATATGCAAATTCATCCTGCTCCTGGCGTGTGATCGAAAATTCAGGGATTACAACATCCTCAGTTAACTCACCCATGATACGACCGGCTAGAGGACAGATAAACCCGTCCACATGGAGTACATCTTCCACTTTTTTCTCGCCCATTCTCATACCCCAGCGTGCATCCCTTAATATGTAGGGAGTATTGGTAGCACTTTCCATTCCTCCAGCTAATATTGCTTTGGCGTCTCCGAGACGAATCCTGTCACTTGCAAGCATAATAGTACGTAGTCCCGATCCGCAGCGGATATTAACTGTAAACGCCGGAACAGACTGGTCTATCCCAGCTTTGTACATCGCATTCCTTGCTGGGTTGGCTCCAACACCAGCCTGCCAACCATTGCCCATTATTACCTCTTCTACAACATCAATAGATGCACCTGAACGGATAACAGCTTCTTTCAACGCTGCTGCTCCAAGATCTGTCGCAGATAGTTTTGAAAACTGACCTCCAAATTTTCCACCTGCTGTTCTACAAGCGCTTAATATTACTGCTTTAGCCATTTTATGCTACCTCCATCCCTTTTATCGGAGGGAGCGGATTAACAACATCAAACTCTGCCTCAGTATGCTCCCTGATCTGTTCCAATGTTACCTCAGGCGCTTTTTCGATCAGCGTTAACTTTCCATCATCTACTGAAAAGACAGCGAATTCCGTCACTATCATGGTTGCGACTCCGACTGCTGTAAGTGGAAGTCTGCATTTTTTTAGGATTTTTGCCCCACCTTTTTTCGTAGTGTGTGTCGTTGCTATGTATACTTTTTTTGCTCCTACAACAAGGTCCATTGCTCCCCCCATACCCGGAACACTTTTACCTGGTATTACCCAGTTTGCTATGTCTCCGCTCTGGCTTACTTCAAGCGTGCCAAGAACGGTAGCATCCACATGCCCGCCTCTGATAAGTCCAAAACTTGTGTCGCTAGCGAAAAAACTGCCTCCGGGAAGAATCGATATTATTCGTCCTCCTGCTCCTATACACCTCAGATCAGGCTCTGCAGGCGCCGGACCTACTCCTATCGCACCGTTTTCAGCCTGAAAGATTACGTGGGTCCCTTCCGGAATATAATCTGAAACAAGAGTTGGAATACCTATCCCAAGGTTCACAACCTGCCCTTCTACAAATTCAAGGGCAATTCGTTTGGCTATCCTTTCCTTTATTACGCATTCATCAAGTTCTGGAAGCATAGTATGAACCTCCTTTCACAACTATTATGTCAACAAGAATACCCTGTGTAACTATGTCGTTAGGGTCAAGCTCCCCTACATCGACCACTGAATCAACTTCAGCTATAACTATATCTGCCGCTGTTGCCATAGCCGGATTAAAGTTCTGGTTAGTGCCTTTGTATATGAGGTTGCCCATACGATCTGCTTTATAGGCTCTTATAAGCGATACATCAGCTCTCAAGGGCAGTTCCAGGATATACCTTTTTCCGTTGACTTCAAGAACTTGCTTGCCTTCTTCAACGATGGTACCAACTCCTGTCGGTGTCAGAAAACCTCCAATACCGAATCCACCGGCTCTTATACGTTCGACAAAGGTTCCTTGGTGAGAAAGTTCCAATTCCATCTTTCCAGAGTTGTAAAATTCTCCTGTTTTTTTGTTCAAGCCAACGTGTGACGCGATAACTTTATTAATTCTGCCTGCAGCGACGAGTCTTCCATGTCCCACATTTTCATATGCGGTGTCGTTGGCTATCATGGTCAGTTGATCGGTTCCAGCATCGTAAAGAGCGTCAACAAGGGTGTACGGTATTCCTCCGTAATTGAATCCTCCGACCATTATTGTGTCTCCCTGTTTTATACATTGCACTGCTTCTTGTGCAGAGACAACAGGTTTGATAATTTTCTTTGTCATCAGACAACCCCTCCTTCAAGTCTATTTTTTTTCTTTCCAAACCCCTTCTGTTTCGCATATACAGCTCCAACTATTAATACTCCTACAACATTTGCTATGTTAGATGGATAAATTATCAGGAAAGGTACTGAGATCAAGAGCAGCCTTTCAACAATGTTGAGATCATCAGCAAGATATCCCTGCACGGCTGCAGATAGACCTATAACGGCGATAAGCGCGGTAACACTTGAGAAAACAACACCAAATAAACCTCCCTGAAGCAGGAGTCCGGGGTTATATATGAACATATAGGGCACAATGAATCCCGCTGCAGCGACCAAAAGTGCGGTAAAACCTGTTTTGAGCGGCTCGGATTTCGCAATTCCTGCAGCAGCGTAGGTAGCCAACGCGACGGGTGGCGTAACGTCAGCAAGCACCCCGAAGTATAAACAGAAAAGGTGTGCTGAGAACATTGGAACACCCATCTGAGAGAGAGCCGGAGCAGCAAGTGTAGAAGTTATTATGTATTGGGCAGTTGTAGGTACTCCCATACCAAGTATTATGGAACCAATCATTGTTAGTAGCAGTGCTAGAGGAAGTATTCCCTGTGACATGCTCAAAACAAAGGATGAAAATGCAAGTCCGACCCCCGTAATGGCAATTACGCCTATAACTATCCCTGAACAGGCACACGCAGCTGCAACGTCAACGGCTCCTGTACCTCCTGTTATCATGGCATCAATGATTCTTTTGGGCGTCATACGGTGCTCTTTATCCCCAAGCCATGAGGCAACAACAAGTGAAACTATCGACCAGAATACCGCCATTGTCGGAGAATATCCAAAAGCAAGGAAGACAACAAGCAGTACTATAGGAAGCAGAAGATGCCATCCGTGACGAAGAACATTCTTTACGTTTGGAAGCTGTTCATCTGTAAGCCTAGGCATACGTTTTTTACCGGCCCTAAAATGAACCATGGCTCCAATGGAAATAAAATAAAGAGTGGCAGGTATAGCTGCACCAATTACAATCTCCCAGTAAGAAACTCCGAGGAACTGCGCCATAATAAATGCCGCAGCTCCCATTACCGGAGGCATGACCTGACCTCCCGTAGAAGCAGCTGCGACTATCGCACCTGCAAATTCAGGAGAGTATCCTGATTGTTTCATAAGGGGGATAGTAAATGCTCCTGTAGTTACAGCATTACCGCATGAACTGCCTGAGACCATGCCCATAAATCCGCTGGCCGTAACCGCCGCTTTGCCGGGCCCGCCCTGGCTCTTTCCTGCAAGCCCTACTGCAAGATCGATAAAAAACTGACCGGCGCCGGACGTGCTAAGAAACGATCCAAAAAGGACAAAAAGAAAGATAAACGAGGCAGAAACACCTAGGGGCACCCCAAAAATTCCATCCGTGCGAAGATACATGAAAGGTGCCAGCTCTTCAATAGAAAAACCGGCGTGAGCAAGCATACCAGGCATATAAGGACCGAAGAACCCATAGCACATAGCTAGGATAGCCATTATCGGAAGCGGCCAGCCCATTGCCCTACGCGCTCCTTCAATAACAAGAACGATCATGATAATACCTAGGTAAATATCAGATGGGATGGCTGAACCTTCACGTGCTGCTATTGCATCGAAATTAATCAGTATATTCGCGCAACATAAGATCATCAATCCCGCAGGGATCCAGTCCCAAATGTCAATCTTAAGCTTATTGCATTTTGTCTGCGATATCGGATAAATAAGGAAAAGCAGAGTCCCCATGAACATCCAGTGCCACGATCTCTGTGTCATTGCTGCAAAAAGCCCAAATGCCGCTGTGTAAAGATGGAAACAGGAAGCCATAATTGCTATTGAAGCAACAAGATAAAATTGCCAGCCGGAAAGTCTCCGTTTTCTACTTTCATCAGGATCTTCAATTATTACCGGAATTATATCGAGCTTTTCCATTTTTTCTATTTTATTATTATATTCATCAGCCATCGAACAAACCCTCCCGTAATCTAAGGTTTCTAAAATCGACGGGGAGCAGATGCCCCCCGTCGATTTACAACTATAAGTGAAATATTTTACTTAACTGTTATTCCCTTTTCCTTAAAGTACTTGATTACTCCGGGATGGAAAGGAATTATCCCAACAGAGGCCTTTTCAGGAACGAAGTTGACCGCATGGGGGGTTACTTTCATCAGGTCATCTTTCTTGTCTATGAAAGTTTTCAGAGTGTCGTATGCTACCTTATCCGTCATTTTTCCGTTAACTACCAGGAAGTTGGCATCAGCGACTGTTTTGCACGGCTTGTCCTGTTTCACATAGACACCCTTCTCTATCGTGTACTTAAGAAGGAATTTGTTCTGATTGACTACTTTGTCAATGACATCATCAGGAAGTGAAATTAGAACAACGTCACGTACAGCAGCTATCTCCATAATTGCTGATCCGGGAGCTGCAAAGTTGAAGAATGCGGCGTCAATGTTTCCGTCCTTAAGAGCAGTTACTGCTTCGGGCTGTGTAAGCTGCTGCTTGTTTATATCCTTGTCAGGATCCCATCCGGCTGCCTTAAGGATCATTACAGAAAGAAGCTGGTCTCCGCCGCCGGGAGCACCGAGCGACACTTTTTTACCTTTGAGATCCGCAAATGTCTTGATCCCTGGCTTCGTTGTAGTTACGAGGTGCTGAGGAGCAGCATACATATTCATTAGAATAAGGAGAGGGAGCTTTCCGTCCTGTTCAAAAGCCTCAGTTCCATTGTATGCCTGGTAAAGTGTAGATCCCATCGTCATACCTATTTGTGCCTTGTCTGATGCGACAAGGCGGCAGTTTTCCTTGGACGCCGCTGTAGAGCGGGATGTTGCCTTGATGTCCAGACCGCCCTTGGTCAGCAGTTCAGCCATAACTCCGCCCAGCGGATAGTATGTTCCTCCGACGCCGCCGGATCCGATCGTGACAAAAGTAGTCGCATATGAGATCCCTGCAAAAAGCATAACCGTAATAATTCCGAGTGCGATAATGTTCCTCTTTTTCATGAAACTAATACCTCCCTATAAAATATTTTGACGACTATAAATGGATCAGCTGTCTTTTAAGACAGTAAAGCCCAGTTATCAGAGAAGCTTTTTCGCTGCTGCATCAAGACCGGCAGTCAATTTTTCAAGAAGCTCAGCGACCTGTTCTTCGTTGATAATGAGAGGCGGTGCAACAATAAAATTGTCTCCCAAAAGTCCATCCACCTGACCTGACCCCGGATAAATGAACAGACCTCTCTCAATACATTCTTTTGTAGCTGTATTTGCTGCTCCTGATTTTTCAAACGGCTCCCTAGTAGATTTGTCCTTCACAAGTTCAAAGCCCCACATAAGCCCCTTGCCTCTAACGTCGCCCACTATTGGGTTTTCCTCTGCAATTTTTTTAACTCCTGCTCCAAGTATCTCTCCCATTTTGGCAGAGTTCTCAACCACTTTGTGCTTCTTCATATACTTGAAAACCGCGCATACAGCGGCTGCGCTGACCGGATTTCCATTATAGGTATGACCGTGCATGAAGATTCCGCTTCCATTCTTAATTTCTTCAGCTAGAAAATCTCTTGCGATTATCCCGCCTGCCGGAATATAACCCGCAGAAAGCCCCTTTGCAGTCGCAATGATGTCAGGTACAACATTCCAATGATCGACAGCAAAATTCTTTCCGGTCCTTCCGCATCCTGTCATTACTTCATCACAGATAAGAAGCACATCGTATTTCGTGCAGATTTCTCTAATCATCGGCCAATATTCATCGGGCGGAGTCGCAACTCCGTTCGTAGAACCAACCAGAGGTTCAGCAATGAAGGACGAAACATAATGTGGACCGATAATTCTTATCATTTTTTCAAGATGCTTTGCGCACATCATGCCACATGAGGGATATTCAGCTCCAAATTCACAGCGGTAACAGTATGAAGCTGCAATTTTAGGTGATTCCCTGAACAGTGGGGAAAAAACCCGCCTACGCGGCATTGACCCAGCTATGGCCATCGTACCGATGGTGCTGCCATGGTAGGAATTCCAACGGCCTATAGTCAGATGCTTGCTCGTCGTAATTCCATCTCTTTCAACGAAATATTGCCTGGCCAGCTTGACTCCCGACTCTACCGCTTCGCTTCCTCCACAGACAAACCATATCTGATTCAGATCACCGGGCGCCGTTTCAGCGACTAAGGATGCCGCCTCTTCAACTATAGCGCAGCTCCAACGAGATGGATGCGCAAATTCTATCTTGTCATACTGTGCCCTGATAGCGTCTGCGATCTCCTTATTGCAGTGCCCCAGATTTGAGACCACAGCGCCGCTGCAGCCGTCAATATATTTTTTGCCGTTGGTATCATATATATAGATACCCTCTCCATGGTCCGCTTCAATATATTCTGTTTTAAAACTGCGAGGAAATGTGTGCTGTAACATCCTGCTTCCTACCTCCCATCAAGAATTTTGAAGGAAATAAATCACAATGCTTTTGAATAGACAAAGGATGTAAGAAAAAAATAATATTAGGGACTGCTTCAGTTTCTTACCGTATTCACCTACGACTACGCATCTTGTACGTGAAGGATTTCCTTCAATGATTTATAACCCCTATCATTTTTTTTGTCAACTCTTAAAATAGAATGTGCATTTAGGGAACATGTTAGCCAATCAACAACATCGGATTATGAATTTTATGTGATAAAGTTATGATGTTTTATTTTTTAAGTAAAGATGTCGAAGTATGTGAAGTAAATGCATAATCTTCAATAAACTGGGGAGGAACTTTCATGGGCTGGAGAAACATAGAGAATAACCTGAGCATCCTTCCGCCTGCACAGCGGAAGATTGCAGAATATATGCTAGAGAATAAATTGGAATCGATATTTTTAACTGCGCTCCAGATTGGCAAAAACGCAGGATCAAGCGAGGCTTCAGCCATCAGGCTAGCTTCAAATCTGGGATTCTCAAGTTTCCCAGAATTTATCAAGTCATTGCAGGAAGAAGCAAAAAACCAGCTTTCGACCCTTGGCCGTCTCCAGATGCATAAACTCAAGCCTCAGACCGGCGGAATGGTAGCCAGGATAATAAACAGTGACCTTGAACAAGCCGGACTGACTCTCTCAACTGTCAATGATGAATCAATAAAAAACCTTGCCGCTAAAATCTGTTCTTCGGAGGCTATTTTCATAATCGGGTTAAGAAGCACCCGGTCTCTCTCCGTTTATATGGAATACTACCTCTCCTGGTTTTTTTCAAATGTCTTTCTTCCCACTACAGATACTATAGGAAACAACCTTGTGTCGGCTCCCAAAAATAGCATCGTTATAGGGATCAGCTTTCCTAGATACACCAGGCAGACAGTTGAATGCATCGCACTAGCAAAAAAAAATAAATTCCTTACAGCGGCTATAACAGACTCACCATTCAGTCCCTTAGCCAAAGCTGCGGATATGTCCATAATCTCTCCATGTGCACACATCGCACATATAGATTCGTTACTTATACCGATGGGACTTATAAATACCTTACTCATACAAGTAGCAGAACAACTTGGTCCAAAAGCCCTCAAGAGACTCAAAGAACTCGAAAAGAGCTGGGCAGACAGGTCGATCTACTGTTAGCTTCTCTCGCATGTATCAGGACATAAGAAGCCTCTTATTATCACAGAACAGCAGTTTTTTGTTTCATTTATTTTAAGAAGTGCGTGCATTAGATCATAAGATACATCAAGCTTTGTTATATACTTCACTAAATAATTTTTAGCCTTGAGAACGGCTGCAAAGAGGAAACTTCTTTTCACAAATTTCCAGTGCTTCTTTAAATTCTAGTGGTTTGCTGTAAAGGTAGCCTTGGATGATATCGCAGCCGACCTCGGCA
>JAAZCN010000266.1 GCA_012513245.1 Synergistaceae bacterium
AGCCTTCGAAAAAAGAGACCTCGAACTTTACATGAACGTAAATGACGCTTTCCACCAGATAATCGCCGAGTCTTCCGGCAACAGCACTCTGGCGTGGTATGTAAAGAACATTCTTTCAAGAACCAATGTCCAGACTATATTCTTCGAGTCTTTCTTCAACTTCACCGACAACCCCAGCCTCGAAGAGCACATCAAACTCCTCGAAGCCCTCAAAGAACATGATGAGGAAAAGTGCTTGCGCCTCATGAAGGAACATATCCGGCTGGCCATGGAGGCTCTTCATACCGGGCAACAATAACGCGCAGCAAACGGCGCTGAAACCGCCGTTTGCGCTAGCGCTAGCAAGCAATTGGCAAGCGGTCCTAGGGGCGGGGAATTTGCGGAGTTGCCACCCCGCGGGGAATTTGCAGCCTATTGGCTGCGGAGAATTTGCAAGAAAAACATCTGCTAGCGGGAGTCAGTTGGGAATCGATGGCAAATCAGCTGGTTAGTGCAAAAAATAATTCACAGAGCAGATTCAGAGCCTCGGGTTCTCCGATTTAAGCATTTGGGGACGACGGAGATGGAATCAAAACAAAAACCTGGACCCCGGCTCAAAGGCATACCGGGATGACGATGGGGCCCGGTCCAAATATTTACAATGGTTGGGTCGCCCTTACAATTGCTTCCCAACCGCTTCCCGGCGATGAAATCGCCACTTCACGCGGCACGGTCTTCGCCGCACTTCGCAAAGTATTTAATTAAAAAGCGTCTTTACCCTTAGCAGAAATAAAGGCATCTATGGGATTAACATTTTTCTCCTTGTGTGTCTGTCTCCATGTCTTAATGGGCATGCCCCAGATCTTGATGAATCCTACAGAAGCCGACTGATCGAATATGTCGCCTGATGAGTAGGTCGCAAGGGCTTTGTTGTAAACGGAACTCTCTGACTTCATGCCGTTGACTATTCCGTTGCCTTTGTAGAACTTCATCCTGACTGTGCCGTTGACAACTTTCTGAGTGCTGTCCATGAATGCCTGTACTGCTTCCATGAGCGGAGAGAACCAGTAGCCCTCGTATGCCATTTCTGCGAACCTCACCTCAAGTTCTTTCTTGGTCTTGAGTGTATCCTTTGAAAGAGTTATCGTCTCCAGTTTTTTGTGGGCTTCCATAAGTGCAAGAGCTCCGGGACACTCGTATACTTCACGGCTTTTGAATCCGACAAGCCTGTCTTCTACCATGTCAATCCTTCCATATCCAGCCTTACCCGCAGTTTTGTTCATAAAGTCGATCAGTTCGATGCTTCCCATCTTCTGTCCGTTTATCGCCACAGGTATTCCGGCCTCAAAGGTGATCTCCACTGTGACCTCTTCGTCCGGGGCTTCTTTAGGGTCAGCTGTGAGCGCATATGCATCCTTGGGAGGTTCGTTCCATGGATCTTCAAGAATACCACACTCGATCGAGCGTCCCCAGAGGTTGTCATCGAGACTGTAAGGACTCTGACGAGTCGTCGGTACAGGCACATTGTGGGCCTCGGCATAGTCCATTTCTTCTTCGCGGGTGAAACCCCAGTCACGAACAGGGGCAAGGACCTCTATGTCAGGATTGAGCGCATTGCAGCATACTTCAATACGGACCTGGTCCTGGCCTTTGCCGGTGCAGCCGTGAGCTACTGCCACAGCTCCCTCTTTCTCTGCACACCAGATAAGAGCCTGGGCTATCATCGGACGGGAGAGAGCTGAGTTAAGGGGATATACCCCTTGGTATAACGCGTTAGACTTGAGAGAAGGCCATACAAAAGTGTCAACGAAAGCCTCACGAAGGTCAACCACATAAGCCTTAATTGCACCTGCCGCATAGGCCTTTGACTTGATCTCCTCAAGGTCGTCAGCTTGCTGACCAACGTTCATTGTGAGTGCTACAACTTCGTAACCCTGATCGTGGAGCCAGGGGATCGCCACCGAAGTGTCAAGTCCGCCGCTGTAAGCCAATACTACCTTACCTTTTTTTTCTGCTGTCATCATTATAATTTCCTCCTCGAAAACTTTTACAATTTATTTTTTGAGCACCTGTCCGCTCAAATAGACAAAAAAACTCGTCACCCTTCCGGTTAAGGAAGAGGGACGAGTATACTTACCCGCGGTACCACCCTCGTTGACGCTTAGCGCCCACTTGGTTCGTTTGTTTTCGGAAAACTGCCGGAGCCCTACTTGATCAAAATGATCTTTCTTCGGGTTCTGCTCAGGGGTGCGGGAACTTCGATACTACCTGCGAAAAGTGCTTTCAGCCGATGGCACTTCATCTCTGTCGCCGAGCATTCGAATCCATGGCCCCGTCATCGCATTTGTTATGCGTAAAACGGGTGATTCGTCGGGTACGTCGTGCTCGCTCAACAGCGGTATAAACCAAAGTTTCTGCCTCCTTTTAATAGCATTTTCGAAAAACTGTATGGTAGTCTATCACTTATAATCTAAATGTCAATCAAAAAAACTACAACGGATCATAGTTTATTTTTGGTTAATATTTGACTTTTTGTTTATTTTATTCTCTACATACGCTTCCAGACCGGCTTCCTTACTTTCCTTCCGGGTCTCAAAACATGTCATCTCCATGTGAATAGGAGTAACTGAAACATAATTGTTGGCTACAGCCCATACATCTGTTCCCTCAGACCTGTCGTCCTCTATGTTGCCGCCTATCCAGTAAGCTTCGCCGCCTGAAGGTGTTTTTACTGTCCTGATCTTGTCAACGTAACGGCGGACACCCTTCCTTGTAACCATGACACCTTTTATTTCTGGTATTGGAGCATTGGGTACGTTCACATTGTAGAGCACGCCTTCAGGGATCGGAGAATCCTTCGTCCAGTCAAGCAGTGCCATCAGGGTCGCTGCGGCCGTGTCATTATGAAGTTCCTTGTCTTTTGAACTCATTACCAGAGATACAGCTATCGAAGGATATCCAAAGAGAACACCTTCCATCGCAGCGCAGACTGTTCCCGAATAGGTCAGGTCATCGCCCAGATTCGGTCCCTGATTTATCCCTGATATCACCATGTCAGGCTGAAATTTCATAGCGTCTATTGCCATTATGACACAGTCTGTAGGAGTCCCATCACAGGCTTTGGCGGTAAAGTCCGCAGAGAGAAAGAGCCTGTCCACGTTCCTTATGTGTACCGGCCTATCCATGGTCATCGCATGTCCGCAGCCGCTCCTCTCCCTGTCCGGAGCGACAAGAAGCACATTGTGTCCGGCCTCGGTAAGGCTTTTTGCAAGGGTCTGTATCCCGATCGAGTAAACTCCGTCATCGTTTGTAAGCAGTATTTTCATTTTTTCACCTAGAGTATTATATTCAGGATCAGGTTCATTATTGGACTCATCAACACAGGGATCACTCCCAGTATCATCAGCGCCACGATGACGAACATCCCGTACTTTTCCAATGTGTAATAAATATGCATGTATTTATAAGGAAGCATAACGTAAAGGACCCTCGATCCGTCGAGCGGAGGAATGGGCAAAAGGTTAAACGCAGCAAGCCCCACATTCATGTATATCATTATCAGTATAAACTGCTGTGCAGCGTAAGTCTGAAAAAGGGCAGGAAAAAACTTTATAAACTGCGCGCATACAAATGCTGTAAATATGTTGCCGGCAGCTCCGGCAAGGCTCACTATTGCCATGTCTCTTCTCGGATTCTTAAAATATCCGGGGTTTATAGGCACAGGTTTCGCCCATCCGAACCTAAAGAGAAGGAGACAGAGCGCCCCGATCGGGTCAAGGTGGCGCATGGGATTCAGGCTTAGCCTGCCATCCATCTTTGCAGTTGGATCACCCAGTTTCATAGCAGCATAGCCGTGACAAAATTCGTGAAAAGTTATAGCCCAAAGCACTGCAGGCAGACTTAGAAGAAGCTCAGCAATACGTGCTGATATATTTCCGCCTCCAAAAAACACCAATGATCACATCCCTATCGATCCAAAATCTAACAGAAGATATTTTATCATGACTTACAAAAAGTGCTCTCGCGTAATTTGCCCATATCTTCAGACTTCCCAGACCCAATATACTCCGACAGTACCCTGACCCACAGAGACCTCCACCTCCTTGCCTCCTGCAAGCCTGTTGCTGACGCTGTAAGGTTTTCCATACTTAAGAAAG
>JAAZCN010000267.1 GCA_012513245.1 Synergistaceae bacterium
ATCATACTTTTCTTTTACATATGACAATGTATGCTTAACATCCCAATGGTCCTGCTGGAAGGGATCGTATCCCTCTTCCTCGCGCAGTCTCATGAGTTTGTCTTTGCGCTGACGAAATATCTCCTCTTCAGGCATAATATTCTTCTTCTGCTGCTGTTCTTCTTTTTTTGTATCGTCCGCCAATTGGATCACTTCCTCTGTCGTTTTGTCTTTCCTTTATAAAATCTTTCCATGGGAATATCCGGAAGATATCATAGTCCGCCTATAATTCCCCTTGGAAAATTTTCCTGTGTAAACTCAATATCCGGCAGATTCCTGACCTCCTGCCATCTGAGCAGGAGATCTTCCATTTCCTGCCATGACCTCACAATAGCTCCCCGCCTTCTCAGCTGCGCCGCACCGGAGAAACCTTTAAAGAGGGCAGCGAGCATCCTTCTTGAGATCATCAAAGCCAGAGATTGACCCTCGGTATTATAAATGCTGCGTCCAAGTTCGAGAAGAAGCTCTGACTGGAAATTCAGAGATGGATCCCAATATTTTTCGGGAACATCCGCTCCCAGCTCCCTCAGCGTTTTGGGTATGATAAAAACGTCTTTTAGTATACCCCTTCCCGCAAGGACCGCTGCACAGCCTCTTCTTAAATAATCCAGGAAATCTTCCGGTTCATAGCAGTCCCCGCTGCCGCCTATCATTCCCGGAAAATGTCGTGCAACCTCCTCAACAGCTTCACGTGAGGCTTTCCCTTCGTATCTTTGTGCAGGAGTTCTTCCGTGAACAAAAATAAGGTCCGCACCGCAGTCAAACAGCAGATCACAGTACTCGCGTGTCGTCAAACGGCTTCCCACAGGCATGACCCTAATCTTTGCCCAGGTCGGAAGTCCGGTTTTTTTCATTGTTTTTATTATTTCTGCTGAGACTTCCGGGTGTTCCATCAGCTTTGAACCGCTGCCCTTTTTTGTGACTTTTGGCATAGGGCAGGCCATGTTTATCTGCAAAGCTTCAAATTTCCTGATGTTTAAAGCCGCCTCTGTTCCTCTGGCAATATCTTCGGCGTTTGAACCAAAGATCTGAAGGACGACAGGACGCTCCTCATCAGAACCGTAGAGCAGCTCCTTTGTCCTGCGCCCCTTATGACAAAGTCCCAGTGCACTTACCATTTCAGTGTGTACCAGTCCTGCACCCATACTTCTGTAGAATTTTCTGACCGAAGCAAATGTTATACCTGCAAGCGGTGCGAGCCAAATCGGGTTCTCTGTTTCTACTCCGCCTAGCTTTAAGGGGTATCCCGAAACCAGAGGAGAAAACAGGTCTTTCTTATTCAAATCTGTTTCTTCCATAGATGATCCTGAGACCTTCGATCGTAAGCCACGGGTCGACCTCTTTTACTATATCGGAGTGCCGGGCAAGTATCGATGCGTGTCCCCCTGTAGCCACAACACGACAGGGGCCTCCCAGTTCTTTGAAGACTCCTCTGAGCAGAGTATCCACAAGTCCGACTGTTCCGTAAACCATTCCTGATTGTATGGCCTCTGTAGTGTCCTCTCCGATGTAGTGCCCCGGAGCCTCGAGTGAAATCTGAGGAAGCTTGGCTGTACGCGAAAAAAGAGATTCCATTCCAAGTTCCATCCCCGGTGCGATCGTTCCGCCGATATATGCTCCATCGGCTGAGATAACATCAAGCGTTATTGCCGTGCCAAGATCTACGATGATGAGGGGTGTTCCATATTTTTCAACACCGGCAACTGCGTTCAGCAGTCTGTCAGCTCCAAGCCCCGCCGGATTTTTTATCCTGACCTTAAGACCCGTATCAAGGTCTTGAGTCACTTTGAGACAGGGTACGCCGACGTAATTCTTTATCCCCTCCATAAACATCTCATCGAGCGAGGGTACGACGCTTGCATATATCGAAGCCCGTATCATAGCTTTTGAGATCCCCGAGGCACTGAGAAGCCCAAGTATCATAAAGCCTACCTCATCCGCCGTCTGTTTCCTTGAGGTCAGTCTCCAGTGGTTTGTCAATTTTTTGCCTTCAAAGATCCCCATAACAGTATTTGTATTTCCAACATCGAGCACGAGCAGCATATATCATTCCTCCAGTAGAGAAATTGTAATGAACATGATCCAGCATCAGGTAGAAAGATTCTATGTTTGAGCAAAGATATCCCCTATTTTACAACAATCAGGCGAATAAGAGGACCAGAAGAGAAAACATAAGAACCGCGGCAGGAGTTCTTTTTAAAGATATTCCCGAGGCGTAGGATGCGGTGGCAAAAAAAAGTACAACAGCAAAAACCGTAAGAGGTAGTGTTGAGACAACGTTCCATGGCATTATTTCAACAAGTTTTTCAGAGAGGATGTCCCAGCTTTCAAGCAGATACTCGCATACATCAGCTATCTCCCGGTTGAACGGCAGGCCAAGAAAAGCCGGAAGCGAACATAGAAAGACAAGGGGGAATATAATGGCAAAAAGCGGTATCGCCGCAATATTGATAAAAAGCCCAACGACCGGAACTTTTCCAAAGGCGGAGGCTATCAATGGTGCGGTTACAAACCAAACTGCTGCTGACCCTATTAAGACTCCATACTTATTCTCTTTGATGATTCCGGCTGCAGCACAGATGGAAAGTGCAGCCAGCATCGAAAGTCTCCACCCGATATCATGAAAGGTCCAGGGATCCCAAAGCAACATTGCTATGCCTGCAACGCTGACACTGTTAAAGGGGCTGGAAGGTTTTCCAAAGAGAAGCCCCATAAGATATACCTGCAGCATTATACCCGCCCTGACACCCCCGGCAGGGAATCCGGCCAGTGCGACATAAGACCAGACAAGTGATGATATGGTCACGACCTTCATCCTGCCCCTCTTTAGGAGAAGTCCGGCAAATGCGGCCAGTATACCCACGTGGAAGCCGGAGACTGCGAGAAGATGTACTGTCCCGGCTTTCCGGTGTCTTTCGGTGAGTTTTTTGTCCCTTATTCCAAGGGTTAGAGCAAGCATATAACCTGACATCAGATCCGGCAGATCCTCACGTATTTTATTTTCTAAAAAATTCCGCCATCTGTAGATCCCTCTCGGCGGAGCAGTAACTTTAAGATCAAGGGGTATTATCTTTTTTAGAGCCCCTTTTGACCTCCAGTAGAGGTATTCATCAAAACCACCTCTACTCTCCGCCCTTTTGAAATCGAAAAGAGCGCCTCTTAAACTTATTCCGGACCCCTCCGCCGGAACGATGGATGGGTGGGAGTAGGCAACCACCTTTCCGTAGTCTGTGGATATAAGGAGAGCCTTACTGCTGCCCCATTGCCTGGTGTACAATACTTTGCCATCAGATCTTATCGTGGAGGGGATCCTCGGTTCGAAAGCGATCCTTATGTTCAGACAGAGAGAGGCAGCAAATGTCAAAAGTATTACCAATGTGAAGGTCGAGATCCAGCCACCGGTAGGAGAGGCAGTTCCGGTCAATACCCATGAAGAAGCGACCAGCACTGAAATAACTGCTGAAATAAGCGGAGGATATCCTACATAGGAAAAATATAGGGAAAAGCAGATGCCGAGCAGTGTTACGAAGGCGGGCGCGTATGAGAGCGGACCGTTCCTCTTATTGCGCAACTGTCACTAGATTCTTTACTGAGTTATATTTAGCGGGACCTATTCCTTTGATAAGAAGAAGATCCTCTGTCCTTTTATAAGTCCCGTTTTTTTCTCTGTAGTCGATTATCAGCTGTGCTGTTTTTGGGCCTACTCCGGGAAGTTTTTCCAAGTCTTCCTGACTTGCTGTGTTGATATTTATGAGTTTTTCGGATACTCCCGGACTAATGCTGCCCGTGTTGGTAACAGGTTGGACAGATCCGGCCGACGACTGCTGCCGGGACGCCGTTTCTCCCTTCGAGGGGAATTTAATGTGAGCGCCATCCTGAAGCATTGCAGCCAGGTTGACTGCTTCCTGATCCGCTTCCACAGCAAAACCGCCTGTTACCTCAAGTGCCTGGTATATTCTGGATCCGGCAGGTATCCTGTAGACCCCCGGCTTTTTAACGGAACCGGTTATGTAAACGACCCACTCTTCTTTTTGGGCTTCGGTCTTTCCCGAACTTACAGAAGCTACCTGAGATGAGGCTGCGGATTTTGAAGTTGAAACATCTATCGTATCCTCCATCACCGGCATCATGTTAACAGTCGTTTCACCTATCGTGTCCTGTCCAAAGCGACCCTTGAAAGAATGGAGAAGTATCGTAGCTGCGACGAAGCATACCAATCCGAGGATCAACAATAAATAGTTACGCTTGTTTCCGCCCTCTCCATACATGAAAAGACCTCTTTTCTAAATTATTTCTCCCTCAAGTGACCAGTGACTTGCCCTTACTATCTCTACATCTATGTATTTGCCCATGTATTCGGGATCGCCTTTTATTATAACGACCTTATCTGTCTTGGTCCTACCCTGCAGTAACCCCTCACCTTTAGGCGCAGGTGCGTCAACAAGGATCTCAAATTTCCTGCCCAAATATTCCTCATTAAGTTCACGGGCAAGCGACGATTGCATCTCGTTCATTTCGTTCAGTCTGGCAGCTTTTACCTCTTTGTCGACCTGACCTTCCATAAGAGCTGCCTTTGTCCCCTCCCGAGGAGAGTAAGCCGCTGTATGGACGATATCAAATTTGAACTCTTTAAGCAGATCGTAAGAATCCCTGAAATCTTCTTCTGTTTCGGTTGGAAAACCTACTATCAAATCCGTACTGAGACTAACATCAGGAAGTACTGAACGTATCTTTTTTATCAGATCAATATACTGATCCCTTGTATATCCTCTGTTCATCTTCTGCAGGATCCTATCACTTCCCGACTGCACAGGAAGGTTTATCGCCCTGCAGATCATGGGGGTTTCAGCCATTATATCAAGGATATCCTCATCGAAATCCTTGGGATGCGATGTTGTAAAACGGAGACGTTTTATGCCTTTGATCTTTGAGACATCTTTAAGAAGTGATGCGAAAGCATGTTTTTCTTTTAAATCCTTGCCATAAGCATCGACATTCTGACCAAGCAGCGTGATCTCAGAGACACCTGATGCCGCAAGCACTCCAGCCTCTTTTATTATCTCACTGTGGTTTCTGGATTGGAGCCTCCCTCTGACATAGGGGACGATACAATATGTGCAGAACCTGTCGCATCCGTAAGTTATAGTCAAAAAGGCTTTGAAGGGGTTATCACGTTCTGTAGGAACAACTTCGAGGTCTTCAAGAGCTCTGGGGTCATCGTCCATGAAAAATCTTTGTTTACCGTCTAAGAATGAGTCCTCTATACCCTGAGGTACCAGACCAAGATGCCTCGGGCCGGAGATAAGTTTTACGCATTCAAATTTTTTTGATATAGACAAACCTATTCTTTGTGCCATGCAGCCCACCAGAGCTACAGCAGGGGAACCTGTCTTTCTGTATCGGACGTCATAGCGACCTATCTCGCTGGACACCTTATGCTCGGCTTTCTCTCTTATACTGCAGGTGACAAGAACGACTACATCCGCGCTATCCTGCGGTTTCTCTTCCCAACCCATGTGGATCAGAGCTGTTCTTATCCTGTCTCCATCGTATTCGTTCATCTGACAGCCAAAGACTCTTATTGCAAAGCTTTTCAAATCTTTATCCCCTTTACCCACTCTCTTTACCCTAGGCATTATATGCCTAGACAAAGAAATTTTCCACTTTGCACTGTATAATATATCGGTATCGGAGGTGTATAAATGAAAAAAATTACCCTATTATCTCTTGCACTGCTAATGCTTTTCTTTAATATATCTCTCTCTTCGGCCCAGGTGACGGACGCCCTGCCCGAGATCGAGGGATGGATAAACGGTGAACTAAGAAAGACAGAATTTGACACTGTCTCCGGTAAAAGGGGCTTCTGGCTCGAAAGAGATTACAGACACACTGTAGGAGTGCCTTTTCATGCGGTGTGGATGGAAGGCTCGGGAGACAAGGGCTGGACTCCTCCGGAAAAAGAGATCTCGGCGGATGACGGCCCGCTTGGCACAGGGGCTTCATACAAAACCCTTTATGTAATGGGAGAAAAGGCAATACTTGAACATCATCCTGTGACCGGTTACAGCCTCTCTGTCAAAGTAGGCAAAAAAGGAACTCTCACACTGGAGTCGATAATAGCCACTGAGGAAGAGATGGCTGCAGCAGCTGAAGTCCTGGTCGGCAGGATCAACTGACATTTCGATAAGTAACTTGGTCTTAAAATCTTTGCTAAGCAATTGTAAGGGCTGCGGCAGACTAGCTGCCGCGGGTAATTGTGGCGTCTATGCCACGGAGAATTTGCGACAAAAAACGTCGCGGAGAATTTGCGGTGAAAACCTCACCGCGGAGAATGAGAGCGTAGGGGCGTAGGAGCGGGCAAGCGGTTGGCAAGCGTTGGCAAGCAATGGGCGAGCGGTTGTCTTTAAAAAATGGCGGAGCAAATGGTCCCTTTCCGTCATCCTCGTATGCTCCTTTTATCCGTCATCCTTTTTTGTTTTAGAATCGGGAATCCACAAGGATGTTAACCTGTGTCAAGATAAGGTCGAAAACCAAGAGCAGACCTCGTGTTGACGACACAGCTGTAACTTTAGTGATTCTGCCACTCGTTTTCTCTGCTTGTGCCGATGGCGTCAAGCTCAAATGGTGTCGTCTGATAGACAAAATAGTTTAGCCAATTGAAAAAGAGAAGATTGGCACTGCTCCTCCATGTCACTACCGGTTCTCGGGTATCGTCATCATCAGGATAGTAGTTCTTCGGGACCTCGCTATGGAGACCTGCATTTATGTCTCTGAGGTACTCGTTTTCAAGTGTAAGCGCGTCATACTCGGAATGTCCTGTTATGAATATCTGTTTGCCCTGTTCTGTCTTTATAACATATACTCCCGCTTCCTCGGAAGATGCGAGTATCTGCAGCTCCGATACTGCTTCCACATCTTCTCTCTGTATCGTTGTGTGGCGGGAATGGGGAGCCATAAACAGGTCATCGAATCCCCTGAAAAGCATCGAGTTTTTATATTCAACTTCGTGTCTGAATACCCCGAAAAGCTTTTCGGACATGGGATATTTTTTTATGCCGTGGTGGTAGTAGAGCGCCGCCTGCGCTCCCCAGCATATATGGAGGGTGCTGTAGACATGGGTCTTGCTCCATTCCATTATCCTGCACAGCTCATCCCAGTAATCTACATCCTCAAATTCCATCATCTCTACAGGCGCGCCAGTTATAACAAGCCCGTCGAACTTCCTCTCTCTCACATCTTCAAACGTTTCATAAAAGGCCAGCAGATGTTTGCTGCTTGTATTCTGAGCTTCATATGTTGCAGTCTGAAGAAGCGTAAGTTCGACCTGAAGCGGCGAATTGCTCAGCAGACGCGCCAACTGCGTCTCAGTATCGATCTTTGTCGGCATAAGGTTCAACAGCGCGACCTGGAGTGGTCGAATATCCTGTTTCGCTGCGCGGACTTCATGCATAACAAATATATTTTCATTTAAAAGTGTCTGTGTTGCAGGCAGACTGTCAGGTATTTTGATAGGCATATACATGCGCCCCCTTATTTATTTAACTCAACTTTCCCACCTATTGTTACTAGTGGATTTAAAACTTCTGTTCCTCGTTTTCTCTGTACATCTATTTTGACCCAGAGGGGGAGTCGGTTGGGGAGTCAGTTGCAAATCGATTGCAAATCAATTGTTAAACCTCAAAAACGACCCTTTTTGTCATCCCCAACAGGACAATTGTGAAACTGCGACCAATACGGTCGCGTGCAATTGTAATTGCGGTCAAACGATTGTTATTAAAAAGGGCAAGCAATAGGCAAGCGTTGGCAAGCAATGGGCAAGCAGTTGTTAGAAGCCTAAAAAAATCCCTCTGTGTCATCGTATGTCGCTCATAAAACGAATCTGAACTATGCTCCCCTCCGTCATCCCCGGACGCAACTTAACGGGGAACCAGTGTCTTTTGGTTTGACTTTTAAATTATTAAAGTTATTTATTCAGGTCCCTAGGTCCTTGTTCTAGGTTACTCACTTAGTTATAGGCAAAGTCACTCGCTTCCCTATCTCAAAGCGCACTCGAAATGGTTCGAGCACTATTGTTGATCTAATATGTTTTTATGACGGAAAACGACCCTATCAAAAACATGTGGGAAAGTTGAGTATTTAAAAATA
>JAAZCN010000268.1 GCA_012513245.1 Synergistaceae bacterium
ACAAGGGCAGGGTGAGCCCTTCCCGTCCTTATGCCCTGGAGAGTCCCCTTAAGGAATTCCAGCGTCTTTTCACTGCGGGTCATTAAGTCTTTCATCAAATTTTGAGGCACGCAGATCACTCCTTATAAGATTAATATGCCGCTCCTGCAGGCATTAGATCAGTTTTGAGGACCTCGGCAGAATATCAGCCTGTCTCAGGTCATCCGACCTGCACAATAGTATATACCAAATTTCGTTCAAAAAGGTCTATTTTATTGGGCACTGCAATTGTTTTTAAGATTTCAGGCAAATTATCCGAGCTTATTTTATAAGCCTCCCCGGACCTAGGATACTGTCGATCCTATATCCTGTCCTTCGATAAGAAGTTTTCTGAGATTGCCTTTTTTATGTACATCGAAAACTATTATGGGTATCTTGTTTTCCTGACAAAGCGAGAAGGCCGCGGCGTCCATAACTTTAAGCTGCATCCTCAGCGCATCCATGTAGGTGAGTTTTGGAAGACGTTTCGCATCGGGATACTTCTCCGGATCTTTGTCATATATCCCATCGACTTTGGTCGCCTTTATCAGACATTCCGCCCCTATCTCAGAAGCCCTGAGAGCCGCTGTGGTGTCTGTCGAAAAATAGGGGGAACCTGTTCCTGCAGCGAAGATAACTATCCTTCCTTTTTCCAGATGACGGATCGCCCTCCTGCGAATAACAGGTTCAGCGACCTGCTTCATTTCAATTGCCGACTGTACCCTTGTGGGCTGGCCCAGGCGCTCAAGCGCGTCCTGCAGAGCAAGTGCGTTTATGACTGTTCCCAACATTCCCATATAATCAGCCTGCGCCCTCTCAACACTTATTGTCTGTGCGCCTCGGATGATGTTTCCACCTCCAACTACCATAGAGATCGCGACACCTTCCCTTGCAACCTCTACTATCTCTTCGCATATCCCTCTGATAGCTTTGTAATCCAGTCCAAAATGCGCGTCACCGGCAAGTATCTCTCCCGAAAGTTTCAGCAAGATCCGATTGTATTTACGATCCATCCGGACACACTCCTTGTTTATATTTTTTTAAAATCCGTTCCCTACAAAAGGTTATAAAAAGAGCGAGGGAGTCTCCCTCGCTCTTTTTATAAATTATTTATCCTTCGATGATAAAACGGGAGAAGCGACCTACTTTAATGTTTTCTCCAATTTTAGCTATGTTCTCGACAACGAGATCTTTAATCTTTTTATCGGGATCACGGATATATTTCTGCTCCATCAGGCAATTTTCTTCGTAGAACTTATTGATACGACCTTCTGCTATCTTATCGAGCATCTTCTCGGGCTTGCCCTCTTCAAGAGCCTGTGCCTTGATGACTTCGATCTCGTGGTTCACTACGCACTCGGGCACATCTTCCGGCACTATAAAACCCGGATTTGCAGCAGCGATCTGCATTGCGATCTCGTGACCAAGGTGTTGAAACTCTTCTGTACGGGCGACAAAATCTGTCTCGCAGTTAAGCTCCACAAGAACGCCAAGCTTGGCATTGTTGTGGATGTAGCTGAAGATCATGCCCTGTGCCGCATTGCGATCAGCCTTCTTTGCAGCCTTGGCAAGTCCCTTCTCACGAAGAAAATCGACTGCCTTGTCTATGTCACCGCAGCACTCTACGAGTGCTTTTTTGCAATCCATCATACCTACTGAGGTACGTGCGCGAAGTTCGGATACATGTTTAGCTGTGATATCAGCCATTGTCAGTTAGTCTCCTTCCAGCCTTTCTGTTCCTCTATAGCCTTAACTACGACCTTGTCTATTTCTTCGACTACTGGGTCTAGTTTTTCGGGCATAACAGATGCTTCCTTTACTTCCTCTACATCTTCTTCTTCTTTACTTACGTCTTCTACCTTTGAATCCTGTCCCTGACGTCCTTCAATGAAGGCGTTGGCCATGAGCCCTACTACCAGTTCTATTGCGCGGATGGCGTCGTCATTTCCGGGGATCGGATAATCTATGACATCGGGGTCGCAGTTCGTGTCAACGATCGAGATCACGGGAATGCCAAGCTTGTGGGCCTCGAGGACTGCTATCGTTTCACGACGCGGGTCGATGATGAAGAGTGCATCGGGAATATCCTTCATCTCCTTGATACCGGAAAGGTACTTCTCAAGCTTCTCTCTTTCCTTACGGAGCTTGATGATCTCTTTTTTGGGGTACTTATTGATAGTGCCGTTATTTTCCATTTCCTGGAGTTCGACCATGCGTGTCACCCTGCGGCGGATCGTTGCAAAGTTCGTGAGAAGACCGCCCAGCCAGCGCTGGTTGATATAATACTGTCCTGCCTTGAGTGCCTCTTCTCTGATCGGGTCCTGCGCCTGGCGCTTTGTTCCCACAAAAAGAAGTGTGCCGCCTGATTTTGAGACTTCGCGTACGAAGTCATAAGCTTTCTCAAGTCCTTTGACCGTCTTCTGAAGGTCGATGATATAGATACCGTTGCGCTCCGTGAAGATGTATGGCTTCATCTTCGGGTTCCAGCGCCTTGTCTGATGTCCGAAATGAACACCACACTCAAGCAGCTGTTTCATACTTACTACTCCCATGTGTATCCCTCCTGTTTTTTCCTCCAGGCACTTCATCCCGTAAAAAAACCCTTTCGGGCAACATTTCTACGATCCGCGCCTGTGTGTTATTTACCGCTCCCCAGTATAGCATGGGTGCATTTATTTTTGCAAGCAAAGAAATTCCGGGTATTACTTTAGAAGACATGTCGTGCAGGTTTGTTCAGCAGCTGGACCAGAAATGTTTTGATAAAATCAGCACTTTCCCCAGGGGCAGGCACTAAGGCAAAGACCACAAACGCTGCAGCCATAGGTTTCGTGATTTTTATTCAGGTACGCTTTGCACGCATCCCTGTCAACTCTTTCACTGACGTCCTGATCCATCTGCCATTCAATACCCTTGATAGCATTAACAGGACAAGCATTTTGGCAGCTGGTACAGTCACCACATTTCGATTCCATCGGCACGCCGCATTCCAGCGGAGCGTCACAAAGAACTGTTGCAAACCGCTGCATCGGTCCTCTGTCAGGAGTTATCAGGCAGCAGCTCTTGCCTATCCAGCCAAGACCGGCTATATGTGCAGCAGCACGATGGCTGAAGATGCCGTGAAGACCTTCTTTGGCAACTTTGCTTGCAGGTATGGGGAAAGCTCTGTATAACCTTTCCTCGAGCCAGTCGGTTATACGCATAGTCATACTGTCCAGGGTAATGTTTGCGACATCGTAAAACCGGGCATACGTATCCGTCGGACCCTTGAGTAAAATTTCTCTTATCACGGAGGAGGGCATGTTCAATGCAACTGAAACTGCAAATGGATAATTATTCCACGTATTTCCGTAAATTTTTCTGATGTTTTCAGAGTACGGTCGGAGATCGGCAAAACCAACCTTGCCTGCTCCTATCGATAGGACAAATTTTTTTAGTTCTTTATTCAAAGTTTCGGGATCCACATACACGCCGACTTCCTCCTTAAACAGTTTAGAGTTTTTCTTGTGTGTACAAATAAAGGAAAGTTATTTTAGTTGAAAAGCATCCCTGCTAGGCATCCGGACTGGATCCTTTCTCCTGAGAAGGTATCTAGGATCTCTTTTCCCCTGACTGCGTAAACGCGCCACGCTATCTTTATGGATTCCTCCATTACAGATACGTTCCTGTTCCTGATGATCTTTTTCCAGCTCTGAAAATCTGCCGGCACAGCTCCATACTTAGCGATCTCCTTCGCAATCATCGGAGATATTTTCAGGTCCAGGTACTCCTTTTCTTCGGCTTCCGGGATATAGTCCATCTCGGGCGTTACAACTTTCTTATCCACCAGTGTCGTCTTACCGTTGTACCCATCGACGAGGACCACTTGATAAATATACCTCGGCCCTTGCATGATGCTTCTTTCCAATATCTCCACAGGCGCTATATAGACAGGGATAAAGATAAGTTTGTCACCGGGCTCGGGTCTTTCCTTCATCGGCAGATATCCTGAAGGTTGGTTATCCATATTATTCTCCTCCGGCTTAATTAAGGGTGGTTTTACGAAAAAAGTGCTTTCTGCAGGGAGTCCAGTGACCCCATGGCACCCAAAAGACTCCGCTTACCGCTGCTTCCTTCCGGACCTGGCGGGGTTCACGGGCTTTCGCCGCATGGGACTGGACACCCTGCAAAAAACACTCGCTTTTCATCGTTATATGATAGCATAACATTATTCAAATGGCGTGCCTGTCGGGATTCGAACCCGAGACCTTCAGCTTCGGAGGCTGACACTCTATCCAGCTGAGCTACAGGCACAATATCCGGAACAGAGGAAGTATAGCACATTCAGAATGGAGCTGTCACTGATGGACGACACTCTTTATATGAGGGAAGCTTTAAAAGAGGCAGAGAAAGCCCTGCAAAAGAACGAGATCCCTGTTGGAGCGGTAATGGTCAGAAACGGGGAGATCATAGGACGGGGATCAAACAGCAGATCGCCGGAAGGATCTCCGCTGGGACATGCGGAAATAGTTGCAATGCAGGAGGCTTCAAAACTGCTTAAAAATTGGAGGTTTGACGACTGCACTCTTTATGTGACTCTTGAGCCCTGCGTTATGTGCGCCGGCACCATGGTACAGTCGAGGCTTGGGACACTGGTTTATGGAGCAAAGGATCCAAAGGCAGGTGCGGTCGGTTCACTATACAACATTCTTAAAGATCCGAGAATGTATCACAGGTCTATCGTAAGGTCTGGAATATTGAAGGAAGAGTGTGCAGAATTACTTAAGATTTTTTTTCAAAAAAAGCGTACCGGAGGTGCTCTAGAGGACGTTCCGGGTAAGCCTGATCCATTTTGACATTCACTATTAAATAAGCTATAATGCGCTCCGTCAGTTTGTTAT
>JAAZCN010000269.1 GCA_012513245.1 Synergistaceae bacterium
AAATTATCTGCAGTTGTTTTCATGCGGTGTCATGGAAAGATCCCGCTTTGATATGTAGATCCGATTTTGAATTCAGTTCCGGCAACGGAGAGAGGAGATGTAAGAAGTGACAGAAGCAAACTATCATGTCAAGAACCTTACCATCAACGGAGTGCCAAGGAGGATCATAGGCAAACCGGAAACATCACTGCTCACAGTTATCCGCGATCAGCTAAAAATGACTGGGACCAAAAGAGGCTGCGATCACGGACAGTGCGGAGTCTGCAACATTATCCTTAATGGAAAGGTCGTCCGCTCCTGCATCACGAAGTGGCAGAACGTACCGGAGTTCTCTGAGGTCACAACAATAGAAGGTATTGGGACTCCCGATAACCTCCACGCTCTTCAGTGGGCATTTATAGTCTGTGGAGCAATACAGTGCGGATTCTGTACGCCCGGATTCATCACAGCAGGCAAGGTCCTTCTTGACAGCAACCCCAGTCCGACAAGGGAAGAAGTCCGCGAGTGGTATGGCAAACATTGGATGGCCTGCCGCTGCACCGGATACGTCCAGGTCGTAGACGCTGTTATGAAAGCGGCTGCGATACTTAGAGGAGAAGAGAAGATCGAAGACCTGGCAAAGATGTACAAGCCCGGAGATTCGCTTTGGAACTCCAAATACCCGCGTCCCAGCGCCGTCTACAAGGCAACAGGACTTTGGGATTTTGGCGATGATGACAGACTGAAACTTCCGGAAGAGTTCCTCTTTGCCTATCCATTCGCACTGGAAGGCGTTCGTCATGCGAAGGTCAACAAGATCGACGTTTCCGAAGCCGAGAAGATGCTCGGAGTCTATAAAGTTGTCACCTACAAAGATGTCAAGGCCAACAAGGGGACCAACAGGATCAGAGGCCAGGTAGGATGCCCGTCTGTTACAACTGATGGATGGGAACGCCGTATCATGGTCGAAGAGGGAGACAAGATACGTCAGTGGGGCGAATGCATCGCCATAGTCTGCGCTGACACCGAGGCTAATGCCCGTCTCGCCTCTGATAAGATCAAGGTGGACTACGAACCGCTGCCTGAGCTTATAGACATATATCAGGCCAAGGCTGCCGATGCAATAAAAGTTTATGATGAAATTGACGGTATAGACGGTATGCCCAATGCCTTTAACAAACGTGTATTCACAAAAGGCGCGGATCCCAAGGATGATCTTGATAAGGCTCCTTATGTCGTGGAAGATGAATTCTACAGTTCACGTCAGCCGCACATGGTCCTTGAGACAGACTGCGGTTATGCTTACTACGATGAAGAAGGCCTCGTCACCCTTGCGACAAAATCTATCTGTGTCTACAGACATCAGATGATGATAGCGCGCGGCGTAGGCGTAGCTCCTTCAAAGATAAGAGTGATCCAGAACAATATGGGCGCTTCTTTTGGTTATAAGGTTGCCCCGACAAACGAACCCTACCTTGCGATAGCCCTCGTAGCATGCCAACGTCCTGTCTACATGCGCGTCAACATGAAGGAACACAACATTCGCACTCCCAAGAGATCCCCGTTCCTGATGCACATCCGCGTAGGCGCGGACAAGAACGGCATACTCGTCGGAGCGGAACAGACCTGGTGGGTCGATCACGGTCCATACAGCGAATCATCCAACGACCTTACCAATAAAGGCGGCCAGTTCTTCTTCTCGCCATATGCATATGCCAACATGAGAGCTACAGGATACACATGCTTCAGCAACCACCGCTGGAGCGCCGCATTCCGTGCTTACGGAGCACCTCAGACCTATTGGGGATGCGAGACAGCGATGGACATGCTGGCAGAAAAATGCGGAATAGATCCCTTTGATTTCAGAGAGATGAACCTGCTGCACTGGGAAAAGGGTACTACTAACCCTCTCGGCATGATGCCATCCGGCTATGCTCCCGAAGTATTTCCGATCCCGGAAATGATGAAAAAGGCGCGTCCCTACTATGAAGAGATGAAAAAAGAGGCCGCTGCTAAGAGTACAGATAAGGTAAAATTCGGCGTAGGTGTCTCGATAGGTATCTACAACTCCAACGACGATGGAGCAGATGAAGCGGCAAGCAACATCGAACTGACGAAAGACGGCGTGACCGTTTATAACACATGGGAAGACCACGGGCAGGGAGCCGACATGGGATGCCTGGGTACAACGCATGAAGCGCTCAAACCGCTTGACCTCAGACCGGAACAGATAAAGCTGGTCCTAAGCGACACATCCAAAGCCCCCAACAGCGGAGCCGCTGCTGCAAGCCGTTCGCAAGTAATGGTCGGAAACGCGATACTTGACAGCTGCAAAAAGCTTCTTGATGCAATGCGCAAACCTGATGGGACCTACAGGACATATGATGAGATGATCGCCGAAAACATTCCGGTCCTCTACGAAGGATATACCCAGGCACAGGTTATCAATGAAAAGGGAGAACTTGAGGTCTGTTCAGGAAACGACAAGGATACCGGAATAGGCAAACCCTTTGGTAACCACATGTTTGGCGTTAATGTTGCCATGGTTTCTGTAAATATGGAAACAGGCAAAGCGCATTGTGAAAAATTTGTTCTAGTCGGCGATGTTGGTGTTATCAACAACTATCTTGTAGTTGACGGACAGCAGTACGGCGGCATAGCCCAGGGCATAGGTCTGGCTCTTACAGAGGACTTCCTCGACGAGAGCAAGTACAACAACTTTGTGACTATGGGTCTGCCTTACATCAAGGATATCCCGGATGACATCAAGCTTATACACGTTGAGACCCCGCGCCCGCTCGGTCCGTTCGGTGCTTCAGGAACAGGCGAAATGCCCCTTGCAGCTCCGCACATTTCTGTCTGTAACGCGATAAAGGACGCCTGCGGAGTCAGGATCAAGGCAATACCGGCAACACCTGACAAGATACTGGCAGGCCTTAAAGAAAAAGCCTAGATCCTTTCCAAATAAGTTAAAATATTGTGAGGGGTTCTCCATTTGCCCCTCACTCCATTATGAAAGGAGGAATAATTCTATGTCCGAACAGGAAAAAAATTTTGGAAGCATTTACGATCTCCCTATGCAGAACGCCTCTGCCCTTGCGCCTGATATCGAGAAAAGGACCGTATACGGCCCCGGAGACAGGTTCTGGGAAGGTTGGGTCATGCGGCACTTTAAACTTCCTGCCCACGAGGTGATCCCTGAGCATTCACACGAGTGGGACCACCTTATGTACACGATCAGCGGAGACGGCTATGTTGAAGTGGAAGGCGAACGCTACGACATGAAGACCGGATACTGGACCCGTATACCG
>JAAZCN010000270.1 GCA_012513245.1 Synergistaceae bacterium
CCCTCGGCATTTGCCGGGGGCATTATTTCGAGATGGTCGGGGCGAGAAGAGTTGAACTTCCGACCTCCTGGTCCCGAACCAGGCGCGCTAACCAGACTGCGCTACGCCCCGGAAGCAGCGCAAATTATAGCATTGTAAATCAACCACGTCAAATGCCTGAAGCTCGGATAAGCCTGTCCTTCAAAGCCCTGCCTATACCGGTCTCTTTTGGTATCTGAGCGATTATTATTTCCGCTCCGCTTTTTTCGATCAGCCTAAGTGCACGGAATAGTTCTTTGGCATATTCCTCTGTATTCCTGAATATTATCTTTAAAAACGGTGAATGTTCCGGTTCGGATGTTCCAATCCATGCCCACTTTTTTCCCTCTGCCTCGGCGCTGTAAGAGCTGTCCGTCAGGACAAGGGGGATCTTTGGCGCATAGTGTCTGTAGCGTGTCCCGGGGGAACGTTTTATGGACTCTCCGTCACATGAGAAAAGGACCGGTATATGGAGTGCTTTCTCGATATCTTCTTTGGAGATGCCGCCCGGCCTTAAGAGTACAGGGTCATCTCCGCTAAGATCGAGGACTGTTGATTCAAGACCGACCCTTGCCGGGCCGCCGTCAAGAACTATCGATACGGCATTTCCAATGTCCTCTCTCACCGTCATTGCGTCAGTGGGGCTCGGTCTTCCGCTTCTGTTGGCGCTTGGTGCGGCGATCGGAACGCCGGCCGCACGGATCAGTTCGAGGGCTATTTGGTTGTCCGGCATTCTTATTGCAGCTGTTTTTAGTCCTCCACGTGTTACCTGCGGCACACATTCTTTTGCTTTTAAAACAAGGGAAAGGGGTCCGGGCCAGAATGTATCCATGAGAAATCTTGCCCGCCAGTTAAGCTCCACTACTGATTCGGCCATTTTTATGTTACACACATGTATTATGAGAGGGTTGTCAGAGGGACGCCCTTTAGCCTCATAAATTTTCATTACGGCTTCAGCATTAAGTGCGTTTGCCCCAAGGCCATAGACTGTCTCGGTAGGAAATCCCACAAGCTCCCCGGATAGTATTTTCCGGGCCGCCTGCTCTATTTCCGGGAGCATTTCTTCATCGATCACCGAAATATGTTTTTCAAGCCTCTCTTCCATTTTACTCATCAAGACTGCACAGATCCTTCGTTGTATTTAGCAAAGAAGTCGCGCCGGAACTGTGGATAGCGACCCTCTATAATTGCCTTTCTGGCCTCCTTCATCAGGTTGACGAGGAAATATAAGTTGTGCCAGCTGCAGAGCCTTGCGGCAAGTATCTCTCCTGCAGTATAGAGATGTCTTATGTACGCTCTTGTGAAATTCCTGCAAGTGTAGCAACCGCAGGAAGGGTCTATAGGTGTGAAGTCTCTGGCAAAGCCTCTGTTTTTTAGGTTGAGATTTCCGAAGCTCGTCAGCACGCCGCCGTTTCTTCCGTTCCTCGTGGGAAGGACGCAGTCAAACATATCTATGCCGCGCGCCACACCTTCAATAAGGTTGGCAGGGTGCCCGACACCCATCAGGTAGCGGGGCTTGTTCACGGGCATCTCCGGACAGAGGGCATCAAGGACCCTGTACATTTCATCATGGGACTCTCCTACGGAGAGGCCCCCGATCCCGTAGCCGGGGAATCCGATCTCTTCAAGTCTTTTTATGCACTCAATACGCTGGGCCTCAAACATTGATCCCTGCACTATCCCAAAAAGAGCCTGATCCTCTCTTGAGTGATGTTCCTTGCACCTCTTGGCCCAGCTTATAGTTCTCTCCATGGCGGATCTTGAATATTCTTCTGTTGTCGGCCAGACAACGCATTCGTCAAAAGCCATCGCAATGTCGCTTCCAAGTTTCTGCTGTATGTCCATGGAATCTTCGGGGCGCATGAAGTGTTTGCTGCCGTCAAGGTGAGATCTGAATTCAACGCCCTCATCTGTTATCTTTCTCAGTTCCGAGAGAGAGAAGACCTGGAATCCACCGCTGTCGGTCAGTATGGGGTGGTGCCATTGCATAAACTTATGAAGCCCGCCGGCCTCTTCTACAATATCTGCCCCGGGGCGCATGTAGAGGTGGTATGTGTTGCTGAGGATGATCTGAGCTCCGATTTCTTCAAGTTCCGGCGGCGTCATCGCTTTAACCGTGGCCTGAGTGCCGACAGGCATGAAGACAGGAGTATCTATTACCCCATGTGGTGTTATAAGCTCACCTGCACGGGCGCCTGTTTCAGGGCACTGTGCTATAAGCCTGTACTCAAACATTACCGGTGTTTCCCCAGCCGAAAAGTCTTTCACCGTTTTCTTTGACAGATGCAGCAAACTCTTCAAGCGGCATACTCTTGAGCATTGATATCATCTCATAGACATCACGCACGTGACACGGCTCATTCGTTTTCCCTCTTATCTTCTGCGGGGCAAGGTATGGGGAATCTGTCTCACAGAGCATTCTGTCAAGCGGGATCGTGTCCATTGCTATCTCGCGAAGCTCCTTATTTTTTGGATATGTTATTGGTCCTGCGAAAGATATATAAAAACCCAGATCCAATGCATCGACTGCATTTTGCCTGTCTCCGGAAAAACAATGGATGACCCCACCTATACGGTCGGCTGATTCTTCTTTGAGGATAGACAGAGTTTCAGAATTGGCGTCTCCCGATGACCTCTTTGCGGAATCTCTCACGTGGATCACGACAGGCTTGTATATC
>JAAZCN010000040.1 GCA_012513245.1 Synergistaceae bacterium
GCTTCCCGGACCATATCCTCGGGATGGCGGTAGAAGGGGTCTACAATGACACCTGATTCAGATCTCTTTACCTTGTCAACTTCAACAGCCTGATTTTCTATAGGCAGGTTTCTGTGAAGTATTCCTATGCCTCCCTCACGTGCAAGGGCTATCGCAAGCCTTCCCTCTGTGACAGTATCCATTGCAGCACTGCAGATGGGTATATTAAGGGATATCTGGGGTGTGAGCATTGTTGAAACGTCTACCTGTGCAGGGACAACTTCACTGTATCCCGGAACGAGCAATACGTCGTCAAATGTGAAGCCCCTGTATTCAACGAACTTATCTTCAGATCTCTTTTTTGTCATATCGATGCCTCCGTTTGATGATATATGTTCAGGCTGATTTGATGTCTTTTCATTTATCTGTTCAGCCTTGATTCCAGTCATACTTTGAAAGTGTTGCAACTCCATGACAGACCATACATTCATTGCGTCCAACAGAACCGCAGTGCTCACCCGACTTGACCTTCATGTTGAAATTTGATGTTGGTTTGTTTTCAGCGGTAACTGATGAAACGCTTGATATAAATATTGGTATCATGTGCCCCAGTTTTGGAGACTGAGCCTGCAAAGTAATATCTACCCAGTCAATGTTCCATCCCTCAGAGTGGACTTTGAGAATAACGGTTTTAAGGAGTTCCCTGCTGTCCGCGTCTTTCCACTTTGGATCTGATGCAGGAAAGAGTGTACCGATGTCCGGAAGGCCCGCAGCTCCGAGTATAGCGTCCATTACCGTATGGAGGACTATGTCAGCATCAGAATGTCCGAGAAGCCCCAGCTCGGAATTTTCTATTTCGATCCCTGCAAGTATAAGTTTTCTGCCTTTTACAAGCTGATGAATGTCAAAGCCATGTCCTGTCCTTTGTATCTTTCTTCCTCCGGTGATCGATGACGCGACTTCCCAGTCAAATTGAGTAGTGATCTTAAAGTTAGACTCAGATCCCAGGGTGATAAAGATATCCCTTCCAGAAGCTATCCATGCTTCTGCCTCATCGGTACCTTCAAATCCAAAAGATGCAATGGCGTCGATCAGAGAAGATTTTTCAAATGCCTGCGGAGTTTGAGTACGAAGGTATTCTTTTCTGTCTACGCAGGTCAGCTTTCCTGATTCCAGCCTCTTAAGCGAATCGCTGGATCCGAGAAGAGGTACAGAAGATCCGTGAACCTCAGAGTTTCTTATCAGCTCCAGGCATAGCTCCCTTGTTATAAAAGGGCGGGCCGCATCGTGCACCAGCACGTGAGACCCGCATGAATTCTTTAGTCCGTTCATTACTGACTGAGATCTTGTGGCACCGCCGGGGGCAAGACGAATCGGGATCTTCAGGTCACACTGCCCCTTCATCTCTGTCAGGTAATCGTCCGGAACTACAATTACAAGTTCTTGTACGATACCGTCCTTCCAAAGTTCCTCTGCTATTTTTGCAGACCATTTCCAGACGGGACGTCCGTCAAGAAGCCTGAACTGCTTCGGGATCCCGCCAAGGCGGGTGCCTGTCCCCCCTGCTACTATTATGAAGGACCA
>JAAZCN010000271.1 GCA_012513245.1 Synergistaceae bacterium
ACTTATGCTTTGAGCCAGTCACTGCAATATCTTTTCAGCGGCGCTTATGTATTTTTCTTTACGATTGTTTTTATGGATTTGGCGCCTCAGTCTAAAGAACCGGCTCTTTGGGCCGGTATGGGACGTGCTGTGCACTCAGCCGTTCTTATTCCCGTGATCTTTGCCGGGCATATTCTGTTTGGAAATTTCGGTTAAATTACTATCTCAACTTTCCCAGCAGCAAAACATGTTTCGAACCTTGAAAAATCCATATAGGTCACGCACATAATAGCAATTGGCACCTCAGATAACTTGGCAATGCGTTTAAGAATAACTCTGTCATCTTTTCCTGCAGCTTGTTTTTATTAGAAGGTTTTGTCTCTTTTAGTATCCCAATAAGTCTTGTAAGGAGAAGCAACAATGACTGAGAGAATCTTATGTCCTGTAGTTCCTGGCAGTAACTATAGAATAATTCTCCTATTGTCCTGTCGTCAGATTTGTTTCTCGCTTCAATGGACAGCATGGCATATCTCATGAAAACAATGGCAGTTGCTGCTGTCAGCATGTCGTAGCTTCTTCCCTGAAATTCTCTGGCCAAGGCAAGATTGGATTTGCATACCTTGAAAAAGACTTCTATGTCCCACCGTTTCCCGTATATTCTTATGATCTCTTCATCGGGAAGTAATATGTCTGTAGAAAGCAGTGCCAGCCAGTCCTTAGATTTCTTCTCTTGTATGAATACGATTTTTGCATCAGTACATTCTTCCAACTGACAGTCTCTCTGTTCGCGTATTTTGACGCAGACAGATCCAACGATTTTGGAAGAACCACAGGGCTTATTGCAAATGCTGCCGTATATCGATTTTATGTCCTGCCACTTGCCGTTGCAGAAATAGTGGATCTTCTCGGTTATCCGTACCATGCCTATTACATCCCGGTTTTCTCTCTTTACCCTTATTACTGTTTGGGGCAATGTAAACCAACTGTCGAAGAGCACGAATCTTGCAGGTATACTGCCTGCATTGCGAAGCATTTCAATAAGAACATCCGTTGCCGGCATCCTTGCCTGCTGGCGTCTCTTATAGCCGTTGGTCCGTTTATCTGTCTCCTGGACCGGACAGAGCACATGTTCATCTTTGGGTGAGCTCAGAAGATTGAAATTAACAGGAAGAAATGTGTTGCCGTCAGACCATCCAAGGGTCAGCATACGAAATCCGCGGCAGTATCTATGGCTTGTATGGTCGAACACTCTTGAAAGCAGCTCTACTTTCTTGCTGCGCTGTCTGCTAAACAGGGAATCATCTGCTATAAGCACCGATTCTCTGTCGTTACCTGTCAAACGATCGATTTCTGAAATAAGCTGAGACATTACTTTATACAAGAGTTTTTCCCAGTTGAAATGCTCACTGTTGAGGAAACGGTATGCCGTGTTCTTCCTGAATGTCAGTAAAGCGTCATCCGACAACAGACTCCTATAGAGGTTCTTGCCTGTAAAAACAAGAGCAAACAGCTCTTTGAGTATCTGTGTGCAGCTGAATCCCGATTTCTTGTAAAAGTTTGAGCTTTTAAGCTGTTTGGATATATTTATTTTGGAAAAGAAATGGTCGACCGATGACTTAAAGACGTGGCGGTTATCATTTATATCTGCTATAATGCTTGTCATGGGAAAGCCTCCTTATTTGTTGGTATTACTTGATTTGTCGCTATTTCAATTATACCACTTAAGGGGCTTTCCTCTTGTTTTTATCGCGTGATCCTATATGTAGTTTTCAAGGTCCAAATCTCGCTTCTCATCTATTCTTGAGGTGGGAAAGTTGAGTGCTTAATTTTAATTGCTTGACAAAATATCTATAGAATATAAAATCTACTTATCTGATATCTGCTAATCAGACATCAGAAGTATACCACAACCGAGGTGCTATTTTTATGATGCAATTTATCAGATCTATTAATGTAGTTGATGCTCATACCGCTGGAGAACCGATAAGAGTTGTGGTTTCGGGGCTCCCTAAAATTCCCGGTTCAACAATGCTCGATAAAATGGAATGGTTTGATGAGAATTTGAACGGAGTCAGAAACTTCCTGATGCGTGAACCAAGAGGGCACAAGGACATGTTCGGCGCGATCCTTACGCCTCCTGTAACTGACGATGGCCACGTCGGAGTTTTATACACTCACACTACAGGACAGGCTACCATGTGTGGTCATGGAACCATAGGGGTAGTAAAAGTACTTGTTGAGACAGGTGTAATTCCTGTCACAGAAGGAGAAAACACACTCAGGATAGATGCTCCTGCCGGACGTGTAACAGCAA
>JAAZCN010000272.1 GCA_012513245.1 Synergistaceae bacterium
CTATTGCAGAGGCTCTCAAAGAGGACGGGGCTTATAATTGAACCTTGCCGGTTGGCATCTGCTCGACATTTTTTTTATCCTTCTTGGATGTTACTTTATCATCCGTGGTTGTTTTCGCGGGTTTATAGGTGAGATCCTTACTCTTGTTGGCTTTCTCTGCTCTGTATATGTCTCCTTCAAATTTTCCGGTAAGTTTGGCTCTCTAATATTCTCATCTACAGGGTTTAATCCCTCAGTCTCACAACTGATAGCAATTGTTCTTGTCTGGTTTGTAATATACTTAATTGTTGCGGTTATCCGTAAGCTGGCGAAGGGTTTTCTCTCTGCTATCAGCCTGAGCGGTTTTGACAGACTGCTGGGAATTTTTTCAGGTCTGCTTAAAATATTTGTCGCAGTCTACGTTGTGCTTATTGGAGGGCTTCTCCTTGCCCCAGTTGCCAACCCCACCTGGATGACCAATAGCGACATAATACGTTATGCTGGAAGGCAATGGCCACAGGTAAGACAAATATTGATTGATTTTAAACTGCTTCCGAACGCGGAAACACTTCCTCAGGGCACACTTGAACAAATTCTTCGACCATACCGCACCGGAGAGTCAGCCCCGAAGCGTAGTTTTCCAAATGGTGAAAGTGCATTCCTTAATGTAAGTAGCGAAAAGCGGAATTAGTTCTTATGTTTGCAGAGAAATCATCTTACAACAGCCTCGAAATAAAAAAAATAATCTCCCTAATATCAAAATACTGCAGAAGTGAAATAGGTGAGGAAGCTGCTCTTGCAGTGTTACCTGCCAGAAATATGGACGAGCTAAGAACAAGGCATGAAATGTTCACATCAATAGAAGGTTACAGGGAGAAAAAGGGAGAGCTTCCCTGGCAGAACGGACTGGCCCCTGCCACTCCTATGCTTGCTGAGGCAGACGAAACCGGCCTCTTGACTGGCGAAGAGCTGTTGAAAATACGCCATCTCATCAAACTCTCTATGGAAATCAAAGATGCTCTCAATAAAGAAAAAGACCAATATCCCGTATTCTCATTGATAACCAAGGACATAAGAGACTTTACTGAAGAGATAGAAAAACTCTCTGTCATTGATGATGATGGGAGACTCTACGACTCTGCCTCCGAAAAGCTTAGAAACCTTAGAGATAGGATAAAGGAACTCAGGGAGTCAATAAGGAGAAAAGGTCACGCTATCATAAACGAGCCTTCCATATCAAACATGCTTCAGGAGAAGGTCATGACAATAAGGAACGCAAGATATACCTTCCTCGTCAGGCCGGATGCCCTGAATATATTCCCAGGTACAGTGGTTGACCGCTCCGTATCAGGCAACAGTGTTTACATGGAAGCTAACTCCATGATAAGGATCAACAACGAATTCACATCTTGCAGGAACTCCGAAATATATGAAGAACAGAAAATCCTGCGGGAACTTACGGCAACAATCCAGAAAAAGATAAAAGGAATACTCGATGCTGAAAAAGTGATTGGGAACATAGACCTCTTATATGCGCTTTCAGAGAAAAAGCGTCTAGATAGATGGTCGATGCCTCAACTTTCTCCCAAAAAGCTTTTCAACTTTAAAAAGGCTAGGCATCCACTTCTCTTTGATAAGGCCGTGCCTATAGACATTAACTGCGGAGACAAATTCAGAATACTTGTTATCACAGGTCCCAACACAGGGGGCAAAACTGTAGCTCTCAAGACTGCAGGTGTTTGCGTTATCCTGGGGTGGATGGGATTCCCCATACCTGCTGCCGATGGTTCCATTCTTGGGGTCATTGATGAGCTCTTTGCCGACATTGGGGATGAACAGAGCATAGAGCAGAGCCTTTCTACCTTTAGTGCACACGTAAAACATGTTACAGAGATACTTAGGAACTTAAGCCCCAACTCTCTTGTACTGCTTGATGAACTTGGAGCGGGAACGGATCCTGACGAAGGTGCTGCTCTTGGAATAGCGCTTTTGGACTGGTTGAGAGAGAAAAAATCTCTGGTCCTTGCGACCACCCACCATAACCCAATCAAAAGGTTTGCCCTTGCCACTCCTGATATCGAGACCGCAAGCGTGGAGTTCGATCTAATGACGCTCTCTCCCACCTATAAAATTCTTATAGGGATCCCGGGAAGGAGCAACGCACTTCTCATAGCAGGCAAGCTCGGTATGCCTCAGGAAATTATAAAGAGGGC
>JAAZCN010000273.1 GCA_012513245.1 Synergistaceae bacterium
GCATTGACCAGCCTGTGGAGCGAACAGCCATTACGTCAGAGTGGTCTCCGAATATGGATAGCGCATGGGTGGCAAGGCTTCTGGCCGTTACGTGCATTACTGTGCTTGTGAGTTCTCCAGCTATTTTGTACATATTGGGAATCATGAGGAGAAGACCCTGTGATGCTGTGAAGGTTGTGCCGAGCGCTCCTGCCTGCAGCGCACCGTGATACGCGCCGGATGCTCCGCCTTCGCTCTGCATTTCCTCAACCAGCGGAACTGTGCCCCAGATATTGGTGCGTCCTTCCGCAGTCCACTGATCCGACCATTCGCCCATCGGTGATGAGGGCGTGATTGGGTAGATTGCTATGACTTCATTTACTGCATGTGCCACATGTGCTGCCGCTTCGTTGCCGTCCAAGGTTACCATCTTGCGTGTCATCGCATAATACCTCCTCAAGGATTCACCGACATTTAGCCGGATTTGTTGTTTTTTGTAAGTCGTTTTTCATTATCTCACACTCAGGATAAAATATATAGCTTTTTTAAAATGTCATAACTGAACTTTCCCACCCACCAACAGGTAGCTGAACCTTGAAAAATCTATATAGGTTACGCACATAATACCAATTGTTGTCTTATGTAGTTCGGTAATGCATTCATGAAGGTCTCGGTTATTAGGTTTTGTATTTTGTCTTTTCTGCCATTGAGACTGTTTCCAAGGATCTGCAGCACCGTACTGAGTATCAGCATCAGTGAGTGCGAGAGCTTTATATCCTCAATCTCTTTGCAGCACAGGAAGAATAATTCACCTATAGTCCTGTCATCACAGTTGTTTCGCGCTTCTATCGAAAGCATCGCATACCTCAAGAATACAAGGGTTGTAGTCGCTACAAGCATGTCGTAGCTTCTGCCCTGAAACTCTCTTGCCAGAGCAAGGTGGGATTTGCAGACCTTGAAGAAGGTCTCTATGTCCCAACGTTTACCGTATATACGGACGATCTCCTCTTCGCTTATGGTCGTATCGGTGCTCATTATTGCAAGCCACTTATTGGTATTCCTCTCACGAACAAATACGATCCTTGCTTTGATGCATTTGTCCAAGGGATCTGTTTTATGCTTCCGTATCATTACACAGACAGAACCTATGATCTGAGAAGAATGATTCGCATTTTTGGACATATCCTTATATATTGACCTGATGTTCTGCCATCTGCCATTGCAGAAATAGTGGATCTTGTCAGATATACGGAGCATCCCTATCACATCTCTGTTTTCTTCCTTTACGCTCACTACTGTTTTCGGCATGGTGAACCAGCTGTCGAACAGGACGAACCTTGCGGGAATGTCTTTGGCCTCTCTGAGCATTTCTATAAGGGTATCGGTAGAGGACATCCTGGAGCGGATGCGTCTTTTGTAGCCGTTTGTGCGTTTGTCAGTCAGGCTTGCAGGACAAAGCACGTTCTCATCCTTTGCCGAACTCAAAAGACTGAAAGATACAGGGAGAAAAGTATTCCCGTCGGACCATCCGAGTGTAAGCATGCGAAACCCCCGGCAGAACCTGTGGCTTGTGTGGTCAAAAACACGCGCCAGCAACTCTACCTTCTTGCTGTTATTGCGGCTGAAAAGAGAATCATCAATTATCAGCACAGACTCCCTGCTACTTCCTGTGAGGCGGTCAACTTGATAGATGAGCCTGCTCATGACCAAATACAGAAGTTTCTCCCAGTTAAAATATCCGCAGTTGAGAAAACGGTAAGCGGTATTCTTTCTGAATGATAATTCAGGATCCTTTGCTGAGAGAGTTCTGTAAAGGTTTTTGCCGGTAAAGACAAGTGCGAAAAGCTCTTTAAGTATATGAGTACAGCTGAACCCAGCTTCCTTATAAAAGTTGGAACGGCTCAGCAGACCGGAGATATTAAGCTTCTGAAAGAAAGAGTCTATGGATGATTGAAACAGGTGTCCTCTATCGTTAATATCTGCTATAATGTTTGCCATGGGAAAGCCTCCTTGTTTGTTGGTATTACTTGATTTGTGGTGATTTCAATTATACCACTCAAGGGGCTTTCCTTCTGCTTTTCAGTGCGTAATCCTATATGTATTTTTCAAGGTTCAGACTCCTTTTACGGGTGGGAAAGTTCAGTTACTAATCACAATCTTCTTTACGGGGCAATTCCATCTCACACAATTAAATATACCACTAAATACTTACTATTCAGAAAAGACCTGCAAATTATTCTTAAGGATATCATATTTAGTGACATGTAGGTTTTGGGTATTGACTCAGTCATTTTATGGGAC
>JAAZCN010000274.1 GCA_012513245.1 Synergistaceae bacterium
GTAGAGCCATGGCCATGCGGCAGTGTCGTAATATGCGTTAGACAGGGCAAGTCTCATTTCTGGCATCGACTCATATGCCCAAAGTCCTCCGCCGAAATGGGCGAAGACGACCTTTATCTGTGGGTGGTTCATGCAGAAAGCAGCGGCCTCTTCCGATCCGGTGGATCCCTTGCCTCCATATTGGTGCCCGACCTGTTCCGCTGTGTGGAAGAGGATAAACATTTTCGCTTCCACACATGCCCCGACCATGCGCCATGTCTGTCCGGAATCAGATATATCCAGGCACTGTCCATCAGGGAAGAGCTCTCCCAACCCTACTGCCCCAAGTTCCGCGCAGCGCAGGATCTCTTCCCCGGCACCTTTTGCACAGGGAGAGACTACTGCCAGAGGAAGGATCCTGCCCCTGTATTTTTTGGCTGAATCTAGGACGTAATCGTTCATGATCCTGCAGAGGCCCCGGTCTCGAAAAGCGAACCCCGTAACGAGGGATGACTCTATTCCCTGTTGGTCCATGTGGCTGATGAGAGATTCAGCAGTGCCCCATTTGTGCACTTTTGAATTTATCATTACTTCGAACCAGGGTTCTTTTTCGGAAATTTTTTTTCTTTCCCGTTCTATTTCCGGCGGGTATATATGCACGTGAGCATCGATCCGTTTCAAATAAAGCCCCTCTTTCAAATACGTATGATGATATTTACATTTTTTTACAGGTTAGTCATAATTATACATAAACAGAGGAATGTCCGAGCTCTTTCGAGATCAGGAGGAAAAAATATATAAAATGGAAAATAACGATCGGTATTTGTTAAGGATCAACAGGGACAGGCTGGAAAATTCGATAAGGGAAATGGGAGCAGTAGGCTTCGATCCGGTTACAAACGGCCGGACGAGGCTTGCCCTTTCTGACGAGGACAAAACGGGACGCGATCTTCTCTGCAGGTGGATGAGGGACGAGGGTCTTGAAGTAAAAATTGACGAGATAGGAAATATTTTCGGGGTAAGAGAGGGATCAGACCTTTCAGCGCTTCCGGTAATGATGGGCTCTCACATAGATACAGTCAGGGATGCGGGGATGTTCGACGGGGTATACGGCGTGCTGGGCGGTCTGGAAGTGATAAGGACCCTCAATGACAATAAAGTAGCTGCTAAAAGGTCTATTGTCGTTGCAGCCTTTACGAATGAAGAGGGGGCGCGTTTTCAGCCGGATATGATGGGAAGCCTCTATTACACCCGGATGGCCGAACCGGAAGAACTGCTTTCTTCACGTGATGACAGCGGTCTGACTGCGGGAGAAGAACTGGACCGCATTGGCTATAGAGGGACAGATTCAATCCAAGTCGGCCACTATCTGGAACTGCACATCGAACAGGGACCCAGGCTCCACGCGGAGGGCGTCTCAATAGGGATCGTTGAAGGCATACAGGGGTTGGCCTGGTGGACCGGAGAGTATTACGGCGAATCGAACCATGCCGGTTCAACTCCGATGGAGATGAGAAAGGACGCACTTCTTACCGCGGCGGAGCTTGCAGTTGAAGCCGAAAAATTGGCACTCCGTCTGGGCAAAGGGAGCGTGGCAACGATGGGAAGAATAGCTCCCGGGCCGGACATCATAAACATAATTCCCGGAAAGTGCTCATTTACTCTGGATTTCAGGCAGTTTGATACGGAGCTCTTTGAAGAGGGGAAAAGGGAAATCGAAAAACTGATAATATCCTGTGCGGCAAAACGGGGCCTGAAATACAGCTTCAAAAAGGCAGCGGAGGCAGCTCCTATAGTTTTTGACAGGGATATGGTCGAACTGGTCGCATCCAGAGTCTCATTTCTGGGGTTTGATTCAATGAAGATGATAAGCGGGGCTTCACATGATGCTCAGTTTTTGTCTTCTTTCTGCCCATCCGTTATGATATTCGTTCCTTCAGTCGGAGGAAGAAGCCACTGTCCCGAAGAATGGACCGATATCAAAGACCTGGAGAACGGCTGTAATGTTCTCCTTCATTCTGTTCTTGAACTGGTATAATCATAAGAATCAGAGAAAGAAGAATAAAAAAGGAGTGCAATAGATGAATAAAATAATGACAGAGACGCTAAAAAATCTGGACCCGCAGATATACGGCCTAGCAGAAAGCGAACTGGAAAGACAGAGGGTCCACATAGAGCTCATAGCATCAGAAAACTTCGTGCCCCGCTCCCTGTTGGAGATACAGGGTTCTATCCTTACCAATAAATACGCGGAGGGTTACCCCTATAAAAAGTACTACGGCGGGTGTGAGTTTGTCGAGATCATAGAGGAAATTGCCATAAAAAGAGCGTGTGAACTTTTCGGAGCCGACCACGCCAATGTCCAGCCGCATGCCGGAGCGAGTGCGAATCAGGCGGTATTCTTCGCTACAGTCGACCCGGGGGATACGGTCCTCTCAATGAAGCTTGATCATGGCGGACATCTCTCCCATGGACACCCGGTCAATTTTTCAGGCCGTTTCTACAACATTGTAGGATACGGAGTAAGCAGAGAGACAGAGACGATCGATTATGACGAGGTAGAGAGGCTCGCTAAGGAGTCAAAGCCGAAGCTTATAGTTGCCGGTGCAAGCGCCTACCCCCGATTTATTGATTTTGCCCGCTTTCGGGCGATAGCAGATGAGGTGGGGGCAGTGCTTCTCGTAGACATGGCCCACATAGCCGGACTTATAGCCGGTGGTGTGCACCCAAACCCGGTGCCGTATTCAGATTATGTCAGCTCTACCTCGCACAAAACACTCAGAGGTACACGCGGGGCTTTTGTACTCTGTAAAAAAGAGTATGCCCAGACCCTTGACAGGACAGTCTTCCCGGGGATACAGGGCGGGCCTTTGGTGCAATCGATAGCAGGAAAAGCAGTCACATTCATGATCGCAGGTACTGAAGAGTTTAAAAAATACTCATCCCAGGTGGTAAGCAATGCCTCAGCTCTTGCAAAAGCACTTACAGACAGAGGCTTCCGCCTTGTCTCCGGAGGTACAGATAACCAC
>JAAZCN010000275.1 GCA_012513245.1 Synergistaceae bacterium
AAAGTATCGCAGATATGAAGTCCGGGGGACGGCTCCAGACTATTACAAGAGGCCGTGTGGAATCTTACTATTTTGCACAGCCTCGTTTGATTATTTTTGCTTGTTAGAATTTAGTGCCCAACACAGCATGGCAACAAACAGCAACTGTCAGCTTTTGTTTTAGCAGAATACTTTCTGCACATAAGGCGACGTGGATGCGGCAAGCATTGCAGGATAATCCGGGCGGAATCTCAGTCTGTCTCCTGCTTTATATTTTTTAGGACAATCTTCCAAATCCACAAGAAGGTGGTCACTTGATGCTGTGATGATCTCCACACCCTCATCAAGCGGCACCAGCCCTTCTATCCGAACGTCCTGTTTGCCTATGGCAAGAACTCCGCGCAGTCTGTTGCCCCTGTCAAGGAAAACCGGAACGTTTCCTGAGAAGTCCATTCCAATTTTTCCGATCGGAAGGGTCGGTTTAACTCGGACTTCGGCCAGTTCCGCCTCAATTTCCATGGTGTCCCGGCGAAGCATTGTAAATGGAAACTTCTCAGAAGAATCTGTGCCAAGCAGTATCGCTTCGCCAAGTCTGAGGCCATTGATCCCCTCCGGAACATTCCCCTTTATCATTTGCACAAGAGTACAGGTCCCCCCTCCGGAGACTAATTCAAGACGGCAGTTTAGTCTGTTCTCCAACTCCTTGCGATATTCAAGAAGGCGTGTCAAATTCTCACGCCCGGGCAGCGCACCACTGGCGCAGGCAAAGTTTGCACCGACTCCTGCAATATGCAGATTAGTTGATATATTCTTTAACTTCTCACATACCGATTCCAGTTCTGCCGGCCAGAAGCCCTCACGGAGATCTCCCATGTCTATCATTATTACTACGTTATGTTTTCTGTTAAGTTTGTCGCAAAGACGGGACATCTCAAGAATACTGTCGATATCGGAAACTAGAGAATAATCACAAAACTTCACGGTCTCTTCAAGCTCAGAGGGCATGGGGATCCTTATCAGGGCATATTCGCTTTTTATGCCTGCCTCTTTCATCTTTATGATGTTTGCTATTCGGCTGTCGGCAAGTACATCAAATCCGACCTTTTTAAAAGCCTTTGCTATCTCCGGATGCGCGCTCATTCCTTTTGTAACCGCCCAAACAGAAATACCGTTCTGAGCGCACTCTCTTATTAGGTATTGTCCATTTTCTATGATCTTTTCTTTAAATATCCTCATTATCGGGTATCGCAAAATTTGATCCCTCCTATTTTGCAATTTTATTCTTCCGATACTGCCATGAGCCCCTCTATGACGCCGTAGGCCGTGTCAAGGAGATCAGGACCGTCCTGGATCAGAGTGTTTGGGTGCATAAGGTCTGACTCAATGCGGATCGCTGCCCCAAAATGTGATATCAGCGCCATTACGTCGTCTTTGTTTACCTCTTCTACTTTGACGCTCGCCAAAATTTTACCGTTTTTATTTTCAGCACGACACATCAGTTTTAGTCTCTTTCCACGCTTTAACGCATCTTGGCACATTTCCGGCGTGATTTGCGAGATTCCTGTACGTTCCACGTCATAGGGAGTTATATCAGCACCCATAAGTACGTTGGCAAATGCTGCAGTCTTTGCTGCCGGGTCCCATCCATCAGTATCCATCGTTGGGTCAGCTTCGGCAATTCCAGCTTCCTGCGCCTGTTTTACTCCTTCTTCAAAAGTGCCGCCATTTTCCATGTACGATAGTATATAGTTCGTCGTTCCGTTCAGAATACCAGAGAAACCTTTGATCAAGCATCCTTTCATGCAACGCTGGACAAGGTTGAACACCGGTGCTCCATCCATTACCGCCGATTCGAACATGTATTTGGCACCCTTTTCGTCTGCCAGTTTCTTCAGCTCGTGATAGTGAAACGCGACCGGCCCTTTGTTCGCAGATACTACAGACTTACCACGTTCAAGTGCCGCACGGATGTATGAAGAAGCAGGTTCGCCATGCCCGCTGATCGACAGAGCCGAAAGCTCGACAAGAACGTCGTAATCAAGTTTCTGCGCCGCTTCAAGCGATGTGAGGGAAGAAAGTTCCTTCTCTTCCAAAACCAATAAATTTCTTTCTTTTAGGTTGCTCAGGAGAGATTTGAGATCAAGGCCATCAGTATTTTCGACACCGCCATGACGCTGAGTAAAAACACCGATCACGGTAGGGGACAAGTCAAGCATAGGGTAAAGCTCTTTTTCTGTTAAAATTCGAACCGTCTCTTTTGCGACATTTCCAAATCCAATAAATAAAATTCTCATTATGTATTCTCCCATATTTTCTTGTGTGATAGAGGCTGCGTACGACTTTTGAGTCGTCCGCAGCCGGCGGGTATTAGAGTTTTAGAGATATGCTATTTTTTAAGTTTTACGTTGGGCTCAGTAGGCAGACCAAAGAAAGGGATGAATCTGTCTAGCCCTGTAAACGTTAGGAAGTAGATTGAAACCACCGTGATTATAGCCATAAAATTATAATAGAGATCTCCAATCGTGAATTTGTAGAGAGGATAGACTGCGGCTGCAAGACCCATATAGTACGCAACACCCGTATGCCATGGGATCAAAGCTGCGGTGTGCACACCCACTGCATCGGAAAAGAGCGCATTCCTGTTACGAAGTATATATTTATCTTCCTCTGAACCTTCGACATTATCGTCTACTATACCTTTGATCACGGGTCCCACAGTAGCCATCTGCGACATCTCTTCGTTAAGTGTCGCATTTATTATAAGGCAGAGAAGTCCATTGCAGACCAAAAGATGACGCACACGTTTGCTTATTTTGACAAAGAACGTCGCAACAGGACCAAATGCATCCATTCTTCGCATTACGGCCCCAAAACCCATGGCCCAGAAGAGCATTATAACAGCCCAACTTCCGGCATCTTCAAAACCTGACTGGATCAACCCGATTACGTCTTTTAGCGAAGTTACGGTTCCTGCCCCAAAACCGAATAGGATCGCAAGGACGATACCCGATGAAAGGCATGAGATGGTATCCATTTTCATTATAGCCATTGTTATTACTATTATTACAGGAATTACCATGTACAAGGGCACACCTTTTGAAACCTGATCCAGCAGCGTCAAAACAGCAGGACGCTCTTCCTGAAGGACAGCTATTGTTTTCTCGGACATGCTGGCAAGTATCTGTGAAGGGTCTCCGACTGTTTCCGGAAGTCCCATTGAAACGCTTACTGCGTAAAAACAAATTGCAGACAAAATAACACATATAGCTGACCACGGAGCCTGAGCCCTTACTCTGTCAACAACCTTTATGCCTTGTAGTCCCGAACTCAATATAGTTGTATCTGAAATCAACCCTATATTATCCCCGAAGGCAGAACCTCCGACACAGGCCGCAAACGTCAGGGCCGGATTGCCTCCGACAACATTACAAAGCCACATAAAAATAGGAATACAGGCTGCGAATGTCCCCCATGAAGTCCCCGTCGAAACTGACAGCGCACAAGTGGTCAGGAAAGCTACCACAGCAACCGTTTTCCCTGTAACGCCAATATTGATAAAAATTGAAATAGCTGCGGCTCCGACTCCTGTCGACATAAAAATTTCGGCAAGCGCATAGGCCAACATGAGTATAAAAGCCAGGAGAGTCGCTTCTTTGGCTCCCTCTACACCTTCATTCATAACTTCGGAGAATTTCATTTTCTCGGTAACTTTACAAATAGCTGCCGCTACAAAAAGTCCTATCGAAGCAGAAATCAATATGTCTATTCCGTTCATTACCATTACAGCTAGAAGAACAACAGGCGATAATTTTAACAATGCTAACATTATGAAACCCCCTTAAAAAAATAAAAGTGCGCCCGCTTTTTCACAGGCACACTTAGGATGTTTATTTCAAGCTTTCCCTAACGGCTTGAGAGATCGATCTAAGCCCTCTTACAAGTTCATCATGCAGAGGCCAGCCGTAACCAATTCTCATGTGCCTTTTACTCTGTTCGAACCAATGTCCGGGGCCTACGTACGTTCCGTATTTCTCATTCATTAGGTGATAAACCTTTTCAACGTCCACTTCTACTTCTGGTTTTATTCTTGGGAAACAGGTACAGGCCGCTCTTGGTTCGACCCATTCCATAAATTCTTCCTGTTCCATCCATTCTTTAACAACCGCAAACCTCTCAGCTATAGTTGCATCATTTTGCTTGATCCATTCAGTTTTTTGTGACAGAGCAACATAGCCGATATATTCATCAACCACGCTGCCTCCGATACAGACCTGTTCTTTGGCACAAAGCAGAAGATCGTTCATCTTTTTATCCTGACATACGGTCCAGCCGATACGAATGCCGGGGATCCCATATGTTTTAGAGAGTGATGATATCGATATTACCTTGTCAGAAAGAGACGCCACGACCGGAAGGACTTCATCCTTAAACATATCCCTGTATGTCTCATCTATGAGAAGCCATACATTGTGTTTTTCAGCAAAAGCAATGATTTCTTTGAGTTCACAAAGGGACATCATTGTTCCGGTAGGATTGTGTGGATTGGTCAGCGAAATGTATTTTGTGTCAGGATGCATCATAGACTTGAGCCTGTCTATATCAACCTTGAACCCTTCCTCAAACTTCTGATCCAGGTAGCTGATGTCGGCTCCTATTGCTCGCGGTGTTTCAATATTGGTACCGTAATTTGGTCTGGCTACTATCATTTTGTCGCCGGGTTCCAGCAGTGATGAAGCAACTAAAAAAAGAGCTGAAGCTGCACCGGCAGTAACAAGGACGTTATTTAGATCGTTCACACCGGATTGTTGCGCAATAATGTCACGAAGACGAGGATCTCCGAGGTGGTCTCCATAGGGAAGAAGAATATCGTCGAGCACAAGCCCAAGATCTTTAATATTCCTATCCCTTACTGAAGTTTCTGTGAGATTATTTTTTATCTTTTCATATCCCCTCTGCTCCGGCGATTCTTTTTCTATAGACATTCTTACGTATTTCATTTTCTTCTCCTCCTGTTGCCACATATTACTTACGACGTTTCTCTGACACGTGCGCACGTGTTTATAACAAGAAGTTTATTACCATGAAAATTTCAAATCAAATTCTTACTCTATAAAATAATACAATAATTGATCATTTTTTTTGTAAATCTATAAAAGGCCGATCTGGCCTCTTTACCCAATATAAGATAAAATATAGCAATAGTTTTCTTGTAATTTACATAAAAATCTGACCTAAACATTACTTCCTTTAAATTAAACTGTTGTTTTTTAGGAATTTTACTGCTAATATTATAGAAAATTACAACACATAGGTGATTTTAATGTCTTACATGATCTCCGATTTTTTAAACACATATGGACCTAATGTCTCTTTGATCGCCGGAAGCGGAGGGTTGTCGCGCATCGTGAAGGACGTTGGAATACTAGACTATGAACTGGATACCTCTTTAAGGAGCAAATATTTCCATACAAGTCTTTTTCGGGATCAACTTGTGTTAACCACTTTTCTTTGTGCGAAAGAGGACATATCCATGATCGGAGAGGGAATAAAACACCTTCTTAAACAAGATGCAAGCGGCCTTGCTATAAGAAATGTCTTTCATCTTCCCATACCGGAATCTGTTCTGAGATATGCTGATTCCAGAAATTTCCCAATAATATTGATCAATTCGATGGAAATATATTTTGAGAAGATAATTTATGATGTCAACAGATATGTCGAACGAATGTCAGATATTAACTTTATGCAAAACGAGGTAAATATACTTCTCTCACGAAAACTTTCAACGGATGAGATTAGAGAGCATGCGAAACTTATCAATCCGTCGTTTGAGGAAAAGTACATTGCCATATATTTTATGAGCCGGGACTATTTTAGCGAGTCGGACTTTCTTGAATGCTTTGAAAGATATGACAAGAGTTGTTTCTCTACACCTGCAAGCACTATGTGTCTCTACAAACACGGAGCTTTTTTGTTCTATTCCTGCGATGACACCTCAGTGATGTTCTATGACACATTTGTGTCTCAAGCTGTAAAAGAGATTTTTCCGGACGCATCAAACTACACAATAGGAGTCAGCAGACCGCACTTCAGCCTTGGTGAATTTTCAGTCTGTATTAGGGAAAGTCTCCGCGCAGCACTTTTGAATAAAAACCTGCAAAAATCTTTCCTGCGATACGGCGAACTTGGATCATACGAGATAATTTTTCCTTTTGCAAAGAGCAGAGAGATGCAGGATTTCAAGAGAAAAGTTTTGGAGCCGATCAACGAACATGATGCTGAAAATAACACGACTCTGTTCGAAACACTTGTCGAATATATACTATCCGGCTGCAACATGCACGTTGCAGCAAAAAGGACCTTACAGCATGAAAATACTGTCCGCTACAGACTGGAAAAAATAGCTTTGCTTACCGGTCTTGATTTTAAATCTCCGCCGCAGCTAGAAGAACTGGCACTAGCTGTGAAAATTGAAATATGCAGCGGACTTCTTAGAGATGAAGTATGATCTGTCCCTAAATTCAGAGTATTATCTATGGCCTTCAAATCTTCATCATAGCGCCCTCTGCTGCTGATGCGGCTAGTTTTGCGTATATGCCAAGGATGCCTTTCAGTTCTTTCCGGGGAGGTCTTTTCCAGTCCTTGAGACGAGCTTCTATTTCCTCCTGAGAAAGATCGACATCCAGCCGTTTATTTTCAACATCTATGGTTATGGTATCTCCGTCCCTGATTGCGGCGATAGGACCGCCTTCGGCAGCTTCCGGGGATATGTGTCCGACGAAACAGCCGTTGTTCGTTCCTGAAAAACGTCCGTCTGTGATGATGGCGGTCTTTTTTGAAAGCCCCTTGCCATAAAGCAGTTTCATTGCGAAATACATTTCTCGCATTCCGGGGCCGCCTTTAGGACCTTCGTAGCGGATGACAAGGACATCGCCCTCTTTTATCTTTCCATCAAGGATCGCCTGGTTCGCATCTTCCTCGCATTCAAAGATCCTTGCGGGTCCTGAGAAATAGTACATCGAAGGATCCATTGCGATGGGTTTTGTGATACCGGTTCCCGGGGCAAGGTTCCCCCGCATCACCGCGAGGCCGCCGGACTTGCAGAAAGGATCTTCCTTTGAGCGGATCACACGCCTGTCTACTCCAAAGGGGCTAGACCAATTTTCAAGGTTTTCACCAAGGTTCTTTCCGGTGACCGTCATGCATGAAAGATCCATGTCCTCTCCAAGCTCCTTCATGACCTGCGGGATGCCTCCCGCTCGGTAGAAGTCCTCCATGTCGTATTCGGAGGCAGGATTGACCATGGCGATCGACGGGATCTTTTCACTTGACCTTTCATATATCTCTATCATGGCCTCGGGTGAGACCCCTATCTCGTTTCCTATAGCTGAAAGGTGTATAAAGCAGTTCGTGGAACCGCCTGTCGCGACCATTATCTTAGCTGTGTTTTCAAGAGAGTCTTTAGTTATGATGTCGTGCGCCGTTACACCTTCTCTGACAAGTTCAACGATTCTTTTTCCGGTCTCCTCAGCTGCACGGGACCGTGCTGAGCTTGTTGCCGGGATAAGAGATGAGGCTGGCAGAGACATTCCCATGGCCTCTGCAGCACAGCCCATTGAATTAGCAGTTCCGTAGTATGAGCATGAACCGCATGAGGGTGCTGCATTGTCTTCAAGCATTGATAAAGTCTCTTTGCTTATCCGTCCGGCGCTCAGCATCCCCACAGCCTCCGATACGGAGGTGGAGTCGCTTTTACGCCCGTCAAAGGTAACGCCCCCGGCCATCGGTCCCCCAACAAGCAATATCGCCGGGATACCAAGTCTTGCAGCCGCCATCAGCATACCCGGAACTATCTTGTCGCACGATCCGAGCATAACAATGCCGTCCAGCCTGTGGGCTTCAACCATTGCTTCGATGTCGCAGGCGATAAGGTCTCTGGTGGGGAGTATGTATTTCATGCCGTTGTGCCCGCATGACTGTCCGTCACAGGCAGCTATCACTCCAAACTCGACTGCCATGCCGCCTGCCCTGTATATGCCTTTTTTGACGAATTCGGAAAGTTGTCTTAGGTTGTAATGTCCTGGCACCAGTTCGTTCCACGCGTTCGCTATCCCTATTAGAGGCCCTTTTAGGTCCTCGTCAGAGAAGCCCATGGATTTATAGAGGGCCCTGTTTTCGGTAAAGACCGGATCTGAAAGTATTTCGGAGCTTCTGAATTTCATAATTGATATTTTCCTCCGGTTTTCTCGATCTACTTTAGAAAATAGTCTTTCATTATGTTGCTCTCGCTCTTTGCGATATGTTCATAGAGCAGAGAGGACAATCCCCTGGCATCCCTCTCCCGCAATTTTTCCAATATCTCAAGATGCTGGCCGATCGTTTCATGTATGTTTGAAAGGGACTGTGCGGAAAGCTTCTGGAAACGTTTGATCTGCGCGTGGTATGTTGTGATGATGGCTCCAATACGTTTATTAGTAGCATATTTCGTTATAGTCAGGTGCAGGAGCAGATCCATCTCAGAGACGCGTGTCAGGTCTACCTCTCCTGCGAGTGCAGCCTTTTTGAGTGCTTTCCAGCCCTTCTCCATCTC
>JAAZCN010000276.1 GCA_012513245.1 Synergistaceae bacterium
ATGTCCTTTGAAAAGATGAATAAAATAATTGAACTTGATGAGAAAAACCTTACTGTGACAGTTGAACCGGGAGTAGTCACATCGGAGATAAGCAAACTCGCATCCAAACACAACCTCCTTTACGCAGGGGATCCATGCAGCGGGGATGCCTCCTTCATTGGAGGAAATATCGCAGAAAACGCCGGCGGCAATAAAGTTATCAAGTATGGAGCAACCGGCGCACAGTTACTTGCACTGGAAGTAGTGCTGGCAGATGGTACTGTGACTTGGTTTGGAGGAAAAAGACGAAAAGACGTAACCGGACTGGATTTCACGCACCTGATGGCCGGATCTGAAGGAACTCTGGCAATAATTACAAAAGCCATACTAAAACTTCTTCCGCTTCCAAAATATTCTGTAGACCTGCTTGCAGCATTCCCGGATCCTGAAACCGCCATTGCATTTGTGCCGCAGATAATCACTAGGGGGGGCATAATTCCCGCCTCAATAGAATTCATGGACAAAAAGGCTCTGGAACTCGTTGAAAGATATCTGAACCATCCCGTACCTGCAAGCAATGCCGGAGCTGCTCTCATAATTCAGCTTGAAGAAAACGACCAGGAGATCCTTGAAAAAGAGTACGAGAGGATCGGGACCCTTTCCAAGGAGAACGGGGCATGCGAAGTCTATGTCGCTGACACAAGAAGCACAAAAGAGAGAATATGGCAGACTCGAAAGGCGATACCGGAGGCAACTGCTTTCTTTTACAGCAAATACACTAAAGAGGATCTGGCGGTACCCATAGACAGGGTCCCCGAACTCCTGGAAAAAATAAAGGAAGTATGCCTGGGCAGGGATCTGGAATGGGTGGCATACGGCCATGCGGGTGACGGCAACATGCACTGCACTATAATAGGACCCGATACCGAGGATTGGCATGAAGTACTTCACAAGGCACAGGAAAAAATCTACTCCGCCGTGATCGAGATGGGAGGAACTCTTTCAGGCGAGCACGGAATAGGGTTTAAAAGAAAAGAATTCATGAAGCTCTTCCTCGACAAAAATCAACTTGAGCTGATAAAAAGGGTCAAGCTTGCTTTCGACCCAAGTAACATTCTTAACCCCGGCAAAATTGTGGAATGGGAATAAATAAAAGATAAGGTTTTCGGGGGCCCGAAAACCTTATCTTTTATTTGTCTATCTCTATTTTCCTTAATTCCCTGCGGAGGATCTTTCCTGCCGCAGACATCGGAAATTCTTCAAGAAATCCTATCCTGCGGGGCACTTTGTAGTGCGCAAGATTTTTCTTGCAGTAGTCGATAAGTTCTTTCTCTGTAGTTTCTTTGCTCTCTTTCAGTATGACAAAAGCCTTAACTATCTCACCCGCCAGTCTGTTTTTTTCTCCTACGGCAACTGCAGACTGAACAGCGGGATGTTTGCACAAAGCGTTTTCAACTTCCTGCGGGTAAACATTGAAACCATTTACTATGATTATGTCGGTAGCTCTGTCGACTATCTGCACATAGCTCTCTTTATCTATACGGACCACATCACCTGTATTGAACCATCCATCAACGAATCTTTCCTTCGTACTGACCTCGTCCCTGAAGTACCCGTAAACAACAGCAGGCCCCTTTACCCACAGAACTCCCTCTTCCTGCATATCAAGTATCCTGCCATCCCTGTCCCTTACCTGTACCTCGTAAGTGTCGAAGAATTGTCCCACTGTCCCAAGTCTACTGTCGTCGGGGCTGTGGCCGACAGCAACGACAGGCGAACACTCAGTAAGACCATAGCCTTCCAGTATCCCTGTTCCGAGGTATTCTTTGCTCCTTAAGTTCATCTGTACGTTCAGTCTGTCTCCACCTGTTATCACGAATTTTATTCCGCTCAGACGTTCTCCCTTTTTAGACAGTGCTCCCAGGAGGAATACCATTATCGTTGGAACTCCAATTATACAATTCGCTCCGGATGCCTTTATTGCTTCGATAGTATGGTCTACCGGTACAAAGCCAGGCAACACTGTCTGTCTGCACCCGCTCATTAGAGCAAGCATTCCGGACATATTGAAACCGAAGGAATGAAAATTGGGAAGTACGTTCAGAATTATTGAATCACTGTCCAGCAGCCCCGGAACATGTTTTTTGATCGGGGCGATATTTGAGAGCAGGTTTAAGTGTGTACATGGTACTGCTTTTGGACTGCCGGATGTCCCGGATGTTGAAAATATGACCGCATGGTCTTCGTCTTCCGGTATTCCCTTTACGCATTTGAATGGCTTAAGCAGCTCATCGGGAGATGCAGCGAAGACACCGAACTTCATCCCTTCAAAGCCGCGGCCCGAAAGTTCGCTTGCCTCTGAGACAAAGACTGCCGCAGGATCCAGAACCCGGAGAGTGCCTATCAGATTTTCGTGGCCGGCCCTTGCATTTACGGGAGCCACAGCCCCTCCGAGTTTCCAGCATGCTATCGACAGCGCAATAACTATCGGTGAATTGGGCAGAATGAAGGCTATCCTCTGACCTTTTTCAAAACCGGCTCTGATCAATTTTTTTTCACAGTCAAGAACAAGGATGTTGAGCCTGTTCCAGGACCACCAGCTGCTATTCCACCAGAGGCAGTCTTCAGATTCCCTGCCCTTCCATTCGGAAATAAATCTTTTTTCAAGTCTGCAATGATTTGATCCTGATATCATAAGAACGATCCCACCTGTAATTCTGAATGTAAGATAATATTATAAAACGTCCTTGTTGTTTGTGTTGATATTTTTTCAGCTGACAAAGTAAGGATGCGGTCAATCTATGTTTTTCGTCCTTATCCTTCTCTGGAATATGCCCTTTTCGTTCGGAGAGTAAACAACTGCCATAGCCTTATTGAGCGGACCATGAGTCCTGGGATCTATAGTAAGTGTCGCGTGGGCAGCAGGAAAATTTCTGGTTGAGAGAAGAGCGTGCCGTATAGCCTCTCCTCTGTATCCTGAGGCACTGTAGAGAGCATTTGCTATCCACCTGACTCCATCATATGCCAGTATGGCTGATTCCACATCAGAGGGGGGACAATTTTCATTATAAAGTGTCCTGTAGTCTTTCATGACGGAACGGATCTGGGGGTCAAGGTCAGAGACTTCATTGATCCACCAGCTGCCTGAAAAAGTCACCTCACCGGCAGAAGACATATTTTCTGTATATCCTTCGGCGAGCACTGTGTTTTTATATCCGGCCTCTCTTGCAAACCTAAAGAGGGATCTGATGTTAGTCTGTTTTCCCGGAATGATCAGCACTTCTGCTCCGCTTTTGGCTATCGCTTCCATCGCAGCCCTGCGGTCAGTATCTTCTTTCATCGGGACGCTTATATCCGCAGTTACCCTTCCGCTAAAAATCTTTGTCCATCTCAGAGCCGATTCGTGGAGCGTGCGGGCCGTTTCATCATCAGCATTGTACAAAAATGCAATGTCTTGATTTGAAAGTCCCTGTACTGCGAAATATGCAAGCATTTTGGCTCTTGCATCTGTGTCGTTTGCTATGCGAAAAGCATAAAGATATGGCTTCTCACCTTTCATAACAGCTCCTGACGTTAGGTCTGAAGCGGTTATAACCAAAGGAACACTGATATCATCTGCTATTTTTGACATGAACCGGGCCTTTCCCTGTGGTGCCGATGTCATCATGACCAATATGTTCTCGTCTTTCATAACTTTCCTGACGTTCTCTTCTGCTTCCGGGCTGCTCTGAGAGAGATCGTAACCTACTATTTTGAGCTTGTAGCCCCTTATGCCTCCCTGTTTGTTTATCTGTTCAACTGC
>JAAZCN010000041.1 GCA_012513245.1 Synergistaceae bacterium
GAAAAAATCAGCAGCATGGAGATCAAAAAACCACCTGTCTACAGAAATATAAAGAGGAAATATCACCGGTTCGGACTATCCGAAGAGAGAATAACGGAAAGGCTGAATGCGACCCCGAGACCCAATGCAGTCTTTCTGACAACAGCAATGACATACTGGTACGGCGGGGTAAAATGGATGATCTCCATCCTTAAAAGAGAGCTTCCAGGTGTGCCTGTCATATTGGGAGGAGTCTATGCCAAGCTTTGTCCTGACCATGCGAAAGGTATCGGAGCAGATTATATTGTTTGCGACAACTGGATTCCTGACAGTCCTTATCCGGCTATGGATCTCTACGAAAACCCGCCCTACGGCATTACAATGACATCTTTCGGATGCCCTCTCTCATGCAACTACTGTGCCTCGCGGCTTCTTTGGCCGACTTATACGAGAAGAACCGTATCAGACGTTCTCCGCGAAATAGATTTTCAGGTCCGGCTAGGAGCGGAAGATATTGCTTTCTACGACGACGCCCTTCTTCTTGACAAAACAAGGTGTTTTTATCCGATCTGCCGTGAGTTAAATACAAGGTATAAAGGCGAGATCCGCCTACATACTCCTAACGGTCTTCATGTGCGCGAGATAGATGCTGAATGCGCGGAGATGCTTAAAGAAACCGGTTTTAAAACCATACGGCTTTCTCTTGAGAGCGTCGACCCAAAAATGGCTGACGTGAGCTCGGGGAAGGTAGCAAGAGAAGAGTACTCAGGTGCCGTCAGATATCTTTTAAATGCAGGCTATTCCGGGGCTGACTGCGAGACATATATTTTGCTCGGCCTGCCCGGCCAAAGCATGGACTCAGTTAAAGAAACCATAAAGTTCGTCCTTTCTTCCGGAGGCAAGCCCAAGCTGGCCGAATTTTCTCCGATACCGGGAACCCCTTCATTCAACATAGCAGCGAAAAAGATGCCTGATCTTCTAACAGAGCCATTGCTTCAAAACAATTCTGTCTATTCCTCATGGCTTTCAGGCGATATATCTCCTGAAGAACTCCAGGAATTAAAAGACCTTGCACGAAAAAGGATATGATCAACAGGTTTCCTCTTTCTCTTTTTTTGTTTTAAGCATGAGCAGGTGGATGCTCACACAGATTCCCACCACAGCAAGGACCACCCAGATCCTTGGCTGACGTACGAGTGCTGCCGACATGCCCAGTCCAAACCACAGAAAGATGAGCGCCCTTATTTTTACTGACCTTCTGACACCTGAGTTTGTCCGATAATTCTCTATGTATTCTCCAAAAAAGGGGGAGTCCGAAAGCCTCTTATGCATCTCGGGGCTGCTTCCCGCAAAGCAGGCTGCTGCAAGCAACACAAAAGGAGTAGTCGGAAGCAGAGGCAAAAAAACTCCTATCCCTCCGAGCACCAGAGAAAGAATGCCAAGCAGAACCAGAAGTATTTTTTTTATCCTGCCGCACTCTTTGTTATCTGGGATGTTTTTCTCTGTCTTTGGCATCCATTTTCCTGTAAAATTCTTCGATCTTATCGAGGATATATTTGCGCTTTTCCTTTTCTGCCAATTCCTGCGGGATCTCTGAGGGAAATATTGGATCTCCGTAAACTACGTAAAGTTTTCTCGGACGGGGAAATTTCATATGTGGTGACATCGCCCTGTATGTACCTCCTGCCCATGCGGGAACTATGGGGGCACCTGTCTTTAGCGAGAGGATAGAGACTCCTCCCTCCAGCGGCTGTAGGTTCCCATCCTCGGTACGGTGTCCCTCGGGACAGATGTAGACGCTGTGACCATCATTTATAAACCCTATTATCATTCTCAGCAGTGCAGCCGAGCTGTTTTTGTTTTCAGGTGATACAGGCATGGCACCCATCTTTATCAGGTAGGCGCCTAAGATCGGAACTTTAAAAAGCTTTTCCCACGCAACGAACTTGAGGATCCTGGGGCAGAAGGTGTATCCCACCAAAGGCGGATCCAGGTAGCTCGCATGATTTGAGGCAACTATTACCGGCATGTCCTGCGGTATCTTCTCTTTTCCGCTCACCGAAAGTCGGTGATAGAGTGTAAAATATATTGAGACTATAAAGCTTGTGATCTGATATAACATTAAGGATTCCTCCCATTAGCTGCATCTGCGTTAAGGATATCCCAGAAATGAGCAAATTGGCAAGTCATGGAGTGATCAAAATGGACAGCGAAAAGCAGATAAATGAAAAAGAGGTCCCTGCCGGTTCAAGGATAGGAAGGATCGCCAAGGATTTTTTCCTCGGATGCATAGCACTTATACCTCTTGCAGTCTTTGTATTCATATTCTATTACCTCTTCCTGCTTTTCGAGGCATTGGGCGCGTTGATCTTCGGACTGACAAAGTCCAGGGGGACAACTTTGGCAGTTACAATTGTCATGGTCTTTCTGCTTATAAACACAGGCAGAAAACTCCGGAGAAAAGAAAAGTGGTTTCTCAACATCGTTGACCAGCTGATCTCAAAGATACCTGTGGTCGGCGGATGGTACTCAACCTTCCAAGAGATAGTGCAGACATTTACTGCCGGAGGCGGCGAAAGA
>JAAZCN010000277.1 GCA_012513245.1 Synergistaceae bacterium
CGGGACAGGATCGAGGAGACATTCACACACAAGGGCATCCCTATCAGAATAATAGACACTGCCGGAATCCGTGAAACATGTGACGAGGTCGAATGCATCGGCGTGAATCAGTCGATAAAATCGATGATTGAGGCTGACCTCAGGGTATGGGTCATAGATGCCGGGGATGAATTGACAGAGGAGGAGATGGTCCTGGGCAGGCGGGTCTCTTCCATGAAGCACATCATAGTACTAAACAAGAGCGACATACAGCAGAAGATCTCCCTCGACCAACTGAAAAAGAGCTTTCCTTCAAGTCGGATAGTATCAGTCTCAGCACTTAAGTCCGACGGTATAGAAGGACTGAAGGACATAATGGTCAACGAGATCACAGGGGGCATAAAGGTAACAGGAGGATACGGAGTCACTTCCAGACAGATTGAGTGCCTCTCTGCTGCTCTGGCCTCTTTGAGGGAGACGCAGAAAATTGTCTCAGAAGGTCTTGGGGATGACCTGGCAATAACCTGTCTTTCGGATGCAAGATCACATCTGGCAAGTCTGCTTGGGATCGATGCCACGGAAAACCTCCTTGATACTGTCTTTTCACAATTCTGCATCGGAAAATAGGATAACCGGACAATTATTATAAGAGAGCTATTGGGAATTTAAAGGTCATAGAATCTATAAATGGGAGACTCCCTCGAGCCTCCCATTCCATATACATTGGTGACGCCGGTCCTGCTGTTTCTTCGGGATTAGTAAGCCTTTGCAAAGATGGCTTTGCGGGCTCCTTCTTTTCCGGAGTAGAAACATTTGCCCCGCTCTTTAGAGTATTCGAGCGGATAACATCTTGGAGTAGCCCCTGTGGCTTCCTTTATGGCTTTTTCGTCCTCTTTGCTTCCTTCGAAGAATACTTCGACAAATCCGCCCTTGTTCTCAAGAATTTCTTTGAACTGAGCCATATTAGCTGCCTGATGTGTGTTCTCTTTCCTGAATTTGAGCGCCCTCTCAAATAGATTCTTCTGGATCTCTTCAAGGAGCTCAGGGATACGTTTTTCGAGGTTTTCCCAGGTAATATCCATTTTCTCTCCGGTATCTCTTCTCACGACTTTGACCTTACCCGCTACAAATTCCTTTTCTCCAAGTTCGAGGCGAAGTGGAACACCCTTCTGGAGATGGGAGAAGAATCTGTCGCCGGGACGAAGGTGCTGCTGTGTATCCACCTGTACAAAGCGTCCGCAGAGTACCTTGTTTAGTGTTGCCTGAAGTTCTTTGGCCTTAGGGAATATTTCTTCGTCGATTTTAGCTGCGTCGGTTGAAATAGGTATTATGACAGCCTTTGTCGGAGCGACCCTTGGCGGCAGCACAAGGCCGTCGTTGTCCGAATGGGTCATTATCAGAGCTCCTATAAGACGCATCGATACTCCCCAGCTTGTCGTATGGGCAAAATCCATTTCTCCGTTTTTATCCTGGAATTTTATGTCAAATGCTTTGGCGAAATTCTGTCCCAGATAGTGACTCGTTCCGGCCTGAAGAGCTTTTTTATCGCTCATCATCGCCTCGCACGTGTACGTGTCGTCAGCACCCGGAAAACGCTCTCCC
>JAAZCN010000278.1 GCA_012513245.1 Synergistaceae bacterium
ATCTTAGGCTTGATAACAGACGGAATGAATTACGCGTTTATCTCAGGAACTTTTTACCATGCTTTAAATAGTTCTACGGTAATGGCCATTGCATTTTTCGTTTATGCAGGCAGTCTTATCTCTTACGCAGGACTTGCAGACCGCATTGTTCGCTTTTCCTATGCACTGGTCGGCCGCGTACGGGGAGGGATGGCTCTTGTCGGAATCGTATCATCTGTATTCCTCGGAGCTTTAACCGGGTCTTCCGTACCTTGCATATCAGCCCTTATCCCCCTGTTGGTTCCCCGTTTAAAAAAGTACGGTTATGAACCGAAATATACTACAGCTCTTTTGTGTTCATCGAGGTTTCTCGGCTAGCTGATCCCACCGAGCGTACCAGCTCTTATATATTGTCTTTTGGCTCAGCAGTCTGTTACCGCACTATTTCTATCAACGGTCATTCCCGGACTTCTGCTTGCCTTAGGATATGCAATCCTAAATTATTTCATCTGCCCTCAATACATGAATCCAGCCCTTATTACAGAAAAGATTGAAGATACTCCTGCTACTTTAAGAGGGAGAATAAAGGAACTTATATCTGCCACATGGGTAGCTATTCCTGCGCTTGGTTGCCCGGCTATCATCCTTGTCGGAATATATGGAGGATTTTGCACGCCAAACGAAGCCGGAGCAATCGCTGTCATTTATTGCTTCTTTATTGGATTCTTGGTATACAAAGAACTCACGATCAAAAATTTTTGGTCTGCAACATTCAGTTCAATTCTTTCAATCGGTGTAATCACAATGCTCATAGGCGGTGGCACAGTCCTTGCACGCTACCTGATTCGAGTCGGAGCGGCGCAGCAGGTAGCGAATTTCATGCTTAACATGTTCAGCAGCAAGATACTGATCCTATTAGCCATGAATGTGTTCTTCTTAATTCTTGGAATGTTTTTGGATGGAACCCCTATACTTATCCTTGGTGTTCCGCTGATTTTGCCTCTTATGCAGCATCTTGACATGAATCTTGTCCATCTCGGAGCAATCATCATAGTAAACGTTGGCCTCGGAGTGGTTACACCACCTTTTGCCATGTCTATCTTTGTAGGTTCCAGGCTATCTGGCTGTTCATACGCGGAATTAGTCCCCATTATGATGAAATTCCTTATTTTTGTGGGTATTCCCATTCTCTTACTGACTACGTATATACCGGCACTATCCTGTTGGTTGCCCACCTTCGTATTAGGCCCCCAGGTGGTAGGCCCCTGGTAAAAAAAAAATTAAAAAATCGATAAAGCAAGGGGCTGTTTTCAGTATGAAAACAGCCCCTTGCTTTATTCCCCATTCAAACCTGAATTCCCGTCAAATTTCAGCGACTTTCTTGCAGCCATGAAAACTTATCGTGAGTTTCGCGCATTTTTCTGGGATTTCAGGTTACTTATGGCGCAGGGCCTTGCCGCACCGGTTTCCGGTAAGCTTGCCGTCTTTCACCGCGAACATTCCCGATACAAGCACCGAAGAAAACCCGGTCGGATAGTGGACGGGATCCTGATAGGTTCCCTTTTCGGCGATCAGCTCCGGGTCAAAAGCCACCAGGTCGGCAATCATCCCCTCCCGAAGGATTCCCCGGTCCTGAAGACCCAGACGGGCGGCGGGTCCGGAGGTCATTCTCCGTATGGCCTGGGAAAGGGAGAGGGTGCCTGTTTCCATGACGTAATGGCCCAGTATTCTTGCAGCGGATCCGTACGCCCTGGGGTGGGGTTTCCCCCCGACAATGCTGTCGGAACAGAAAAGCATAGCTTCGTGGCTCATAATGGTCTCTATATCTTCTTCGCAGCCGTAGAAAAGGGTCATAGTCACCTTCCCCTCCTCGGCAATCAGAAGATCGCAGAGAGAGTCCACCTCAGAGCAGGAGGATGAG
>JAAZCN010000417.1 GCA_012513245.1 Synergistaceae bacterium
CGAAATACCGGATACGCTTGGATACATTGAAGATATGGAAAACCCGGGAACATTGGCAACAGCGCAAAAAACTCAGCCAATAGTTAACGTCAACAAAGTTGGACGCAACGATCCCTGCCCATGCGGGAGCGGTAAAAAATATAAGCAGTGCTGCGGCAGATGACCGGGAGGTATTATATGAGACGTTTTTTATGTTTGACTGCAACATTTCTGTCCCTGCTAACAGCGCTATTAGTTTTCCCTGCGGAGACAGAGGCCTGGAACACCTCAGAGGAAGTCAGGAGGCTCAACAAAGAAGTTCCTTCAATAGAGGGCTTCAGCGGAGCAACTTCAGTAGTCTGGCTTAAAAATGATAACTTTAGGATGCTTAACGACGGAACGATGGAAGATACCCTTTATTACGTTGTCCTGACGGGAGAGAGTATCCCTGACCAGCTGAAAGAAATGAAGATACCGATCCCGGCTAGAGGTTCTGTTGATATATTGGAAGCTGCCTGGTATAACCCCATGACTTCCTTAAAAGAGGGTGGATTGTCACTCTCCGAAGAAATGCTCGATGGTGGTGCATTGATAAAAAAAATCAAGACGCCTGATGAAGCTGTGGGAAGAGTTGTTGTGCTTATTGTCAGGACGAAATATGAAAAGCGTTACGGTGTTGACGAGACGATAGATATGTCCGGTCCGTTGCCTATATGGGAACAGAACGTCACCGTGGAACTTCCTGAGGGAAGAGAACTCTACTGGCACGTAAGAGATATCAAAGATCCTGCAGTTACAAAATCTTCAGGACAGCAAAAATACAAATGGACAGTTATGAATCAGGCAAAGTGGGATGGCGAAGGTTTTGTTGTTTACAAGAGGCCGAGCCTCTCTTTCAGCTCAAAAAAAGGTATCGACCAGAGCCTTTCGGGAATGAACGACTTCGCACACACATTCCCCTCCATTAGTATTCCTCAGTCTATATCTCACAGAGATAAAACAAAGATGGGGTTGAAACTCATGGAGTGGATAGCTCAGCCATCTAAACAGCTCTCAGGATATCCCCGCAACTGGGTCAGGTCCCCTGAAAATATTCCCCAGGAGGGCCCCTGGACACCATGGGAACAGACTTTTATCCTTAATAAATGGCTGAAATCTATCGGGTGGGAGACAAAGATATGGTGGCAGGCTTCGATGGAACTGGACAAAGAAAGTCCCGGTTCTGCAAGCCTCTGGACAGCACCTGTCCTTGAGCTTTCCCCAAACGGAAGCAAAACAGAATTTTATCAGGCCGGACAGGCATCCGCTTACGGGGTCACTGCTCCGTCTATTGCCGGAGCTTTTCTTTACCGACTGAAAGACGGGAATTATGAAAAGAAGACTTTAAGCTCAGGAAGCCCAACTGACCATAAACTTGAGTTTTTATGGAAGCTGGACCTCAACGAGATCGGATCTGCGGAGGGGACATTGATGATATCTGTCAGCGGAGGCTGGACACAGCTTATGTCTGATGGATATCTGCCCTTACAAAGCGGGTTGAGTGATTTTCTCAGAAAGCGGGTAAACTTTGCTATTCCGGGAATGATCCTCGAACCGCTTTCAGTCGAACCGACCAAGACGGGCTATAAACTGGAGTTCAACGTAAAGTGCATGCCGGGAATTGTTTTGGGAGATGATCTGTTGCTTCGCCTCCCCGGGGGGGTCCCTTCCAGAGTTGGTGAGATGATCGGAAAAGAGAACAGCTATACTTTGCGCTTTCCATTCGTAATAGATCAGAAAATAAGAATGAATATGCCTTCCGGGTATAAAATGATCCAGTCTCCACCGGTAAAAAAACTTGGGGAG
>JAAZCN010000279.1 GCA_012513245.1 Synergistaceae bacterium
ATTCGTAACTACAACGTCAAAGGGCATTCCCTCAAACAGATCTTCCGTCAGGACGTTGCCCCAGACAAATCTGTAGTCGTCTATCTTCTTCCCTGTCGTCATCATTAAGTTTATTTTTAGTATTTCAAGGGCTCCGGCGTTGTAGTCCGAAGCGTAGAGTGAACCCTGTATGAATTGATCTGTAAAGTTTTTCTCGCTTCTGTCTGCGTGGCTTCCAAGATATTTGTTGAGTCCGGAACGGAGCTTTGCAACGAGGTCTGCCATAGCAAATATTATCTGCCCAGCTCCAGAGGCAATGTCGCAGAATTTGAGGTAACGAAGGGTTTTGTCTATCTCTTTTGCCTTTGTTCTTATGACAGAATCATCGAAAAGCCCATATCCGCAGGAGAAAAATCCTTCGACAGCGGCATCGCTCAGCCCGCATTTCTTTTTGATATGTATTTTGAGAGCTCCAGAACAAGTGTGGGTAAGTATGTCTTCTGGGATTTTGACAGAATCATGTGCAGGGGATTTTATAAAAAAAAGACGCCAACCCTCTCCAGTTGAAGGGACAAGTGCAACAAAAGCAGCGTCAGTTTTAGTTTGTGTGAGGTGGTCATTAATAAAGTCAACGCAGTAAGGTTGTGCGTCAGAAAGAGTTACATCCAACTGAGCCTTTACAACCAGAACTTCGATACGGGCGTGTCCAATTTTTGGGGTCTGGCTACCCAAAAGTCGGAATGAGGATATGTATGTTTTGTATTTATTTTCTATATAGATACCCGAACGGATCCAGGTGTCATTTTTATCCAAAAATGGTAGGTAATTTTGAACCTCTGATAGGTACTCGTTAAAATTTATATTTTCAACAGAAGCTCTCATCTCGACAACGTTTGAATTGCTTTTTCCCAACACGAAAAACACCGCCTGTCGTTTGTATTTTTAATAGTATATTCGATGCGCGGTCATTTATCCATAGGGAAGGATAACTGCCCGCGAGCGGCAAGGAGCATGCCGCGTGAAGCGGCGATTCCATCGCCGTGAAGCAATTGTGAAGGATATGCTGCGGTAGTCGGTTGGAAATCGGTTGGGGAGTCAATGGGAGAGTCGGTTGGGAGGAGCTGCGGCGGAGGGCATACCGCGGGAGTCGATCGCAAATCGGTTGGGGAGTCCGTTGCTAATCAGTTGGTAAGAATAAGATAGAAGGCCTAAATGCACGTTATCGATATGTCTTCATTTTCCGTCATCCTCGAGTGTAGTTAATCGTGGATCTAGCGACTTGCCCCCCTCCGTCTTCCCGGTATGCGCCTGAGCCGGGATCCAGGTCTGCATTCAGTCTTGTGATTGACTTTCAATTCTCAAACAAAAGCCACTGGACCTCCGTTAAGTTGCGTCCGGAGGCGACGATAAAGGTATTCTTAGTCTTTTGATTTCACAACCGCTTACCAATTGCTTCCCGCTGGACGTTTTTCCAGCAGTTTCACGCGACACGTTCTCTGTCGCAGCTTCCCAGCCGAACGAACTATTCGGCAGAAGTTAGCATACG
>JAAZCN010000280.1 GCA_012513245.1 Synergistaceae bacterium
AGGACAGGACAGCCTGTAAAAGGAACGATATGATGGCTTCTGTTTTTGTAAAAACCGGCAATAAATCTTTGACTACGATCATTCTGTACAGGAAGAGAGGCCTTGTTTCTGTAGCCCCATTGTGAAGGTGAGGGAAAACATTGATTAACTGAAGGGTCCGGGACTCCTCCGATCCTTCTGATGGCATCGTAGACAGTCTTTGTTTTAAGTTCGAGCTGTGATGCGTAATTTATGTGCTGGAGCTGGCAGCCTCCACACTTTCCAAAGACCGGGCACTGAGGTTTTATCCTTATTGAAGAGTCATTGTGCCTTTCAAGAACTTTAGCTACAGCATAGTTCTTCTTTGCCTGCACTATACGGCATGTCACTTCTTCTTCGGGAAGGGCATCAGGGACAAAGACAACGAAGCGTTCGTCGCCGAGTCTTACTATGCCAGCTCCTTCGTTGTTAATTTCTCTGATTATAAATTTTGTGATATCTCCCTGAACCATTTGATCCCTCCAAAAGGATATATATAGAAAAAGGGGCAGGGAATTACCCCTGCCCCTGCTTATAGATTATATCAGATGCTTAACTTACTTCCTTGCTGCCATTGCTTCGGACATCATTTCATATCCGTAATCAAAAGCCTTGGAGTTAAGTTCTTCTGTTCCCTTGGGAACTCTTGCAAGAATAGCGGTCTTTATGGCTTCCGGCTTTGTCAGCTCCTTAACTTCAAGAACCCTTGCAGCGGTGCCGAGGGCTACCATGTTGACGACGATCTCACGGCCAAGCTTCTCTCTTGCTGTCCTGACGATAGGAAGAAGGTAGACGTCAGCGTCGATCTTCGGTGGCTCTGTTACAAAGAAATCGTCAAGAATGACGGTAGCACCCTTTGCTGTGTCGTGGATGTACGAATCACATGACTTCTGAGTAAGGATGATCTGAAGATTGGGATGCGAAGCCTTTGGATAGTCTATTTCGGCCCGGTCGTATACAACTTCTGATTTGGAAGCTCCACCGCGGGCTTCCGGACCGTATGACTGACTCTGTACTGAATTGAGGCCTTCTGTATGAAGTGCGGCAGCCTCACCCAGGATCACTGCGGCGAGAATGACTCCCTGTCCGCCGGATCCAGCAACGCGAATTTCAAAACGTTCGCTCATGATCCGTTACCTCCTATGCCTTCTGAGCGCGGGCGATGACTTCATCGTAGCGCTTAGTGTATTCACGGGCATCTTCTATATTGACGAATTCGCCAACAATAATCTTGCCCTTAAGTTCTTCAGCGGTCATTGTGTCGGCCTTGGCCTTCATTACTGAGTTGTCTTTAAGGTAATTGATATTGTCCATTGGACGGCTGCGTTTGTTCTTACGACCAAATTGAGTGTGGCAGAAAGAAACAAGCTCAACTACCGCAAAGCCCTTCTTTTGGTGCTCGATGGCTTTTTTGAGTATCTGCTCGCACATTGCAGGTTGTGCAACCGTTGCACGTGCAACGTATGTAGCACCTGCACCCTCTGCGAGTTTGCAGACATCAAATGTCGGGTCAATTGCACCGTAAGGAGCTGTAGATGCAAAGGCACCTTCCGGAGTTGTTGGGGAAGCCTGTCCGCCGGTCATGCCGTAGATGTTGTTGTTCATAATAACTGCTGTGATACCAATGTTGCGACGGCACGCATGGATGAAATGGTTTCCGCCGATAGCAGTTCCGTCTCCATCTCCCATTACGTTGACGATGGTGAGATCGGGATTTGCAAGCCTAACTCCTGTCGCAAAGGCGAGTGATCGTCCGTGCGCTGTATGGAGCGTGCATGCGTCGATATATCCGGGCATACGGCTTGAGCATCCTATCCCGGAAGAAATGCATATTTGATCCTGAGGGATCTTAAGGCCTGTGAGTGCGCGGAGTATTGCGTGCATGATAATTCCATGTCCGCATCCCGGGCACCAGATGTGTGGCATAAATTTGGTACGTAGGAGTTTTTTTACATCTTCGCGGGGCATAATTACGCCACCTCCTTGATGAAGGACATTATCTGATCGGGTTTGTAAAGTTCACCATTGATAAGGTTTTTGCGATGTACTTCGCATCTTCCGGCTACAGCTCTCTCTACTTCGTTCACCATCTGTCCGGCGTTGAGTTCCGGTACGATTATATGTTTGACTCTCTTTGAGATTTCTGTGATCTCCTTGTCCGGGAAGGGCCAAAGTGTGATGGGGCGGAAATGTCCGACTTTGACTCCCTGGAGACGAAGTTCACGGATCGCACGTAGAGCTGAGCGAGAAACGCTGCCGTAAGAAACTATTACTACTTCTGCGTCATCCATGTTATCTTCTTTGAATTCGACTATATCATCGCGGAAACGGTCTACCTTGCGGATGATACGGGTTGCTTTTTTATCTATCTCGTCAGCTTCGTTTGTCGGAAATCCCCAGTCATTGCTGGTGAGACCTGTGACGTGCCAGCGATATCCGTCACCAAATGCTGCCATCGGAGGAACATCATCATCGTCTGCCTTGTAGGGAATAAATTCTTCCGGACATACGGTCGGCTTTTTGCGGTTTATGATCTCAAATGAGCCGGGTTCAGGGATGACGATCTTTTCGCGCATATGGCCAATGATCTCGTCAGACAAGATAAGTACGGGCTGACGGAAGCGCTCTGCCATGTTGAAGGCTTTTACCGTTATTTCATAACACTCCTGGATCGATGAAGGGGCATAGGCTATTGTAGCGTGATCACCATGAGTTCCCCATTTGGCCTGCATTACATCGGCCTGTGAAACTTTGGTCGGAAGTCCTGTTGAGGGGCCGCCGCGCTGTACGTCGGCAACTACGAGTGGGATTTCCGCAATGTATGCATAGCCCAGCAGTTCCTGTTTAAGAGAAATACCGGGTCCTGAGCTTCCTGTCATAGATTTAAGGCCTGCAATAGAAGCACCTATTGCGGCTGCGATCCCGCCGATCTCATCTTCCATCTGAATAAACTTTCCGCCAAGCCTTGGAAGTTCTTCAGACATAGTTTCCATGATCTCTGTTGAAGGAGTTATTGGATAACCTCCAAAGAATCTGCATCCGGCGGCAATTGCTCCCATAGCTAATGCTTTGTTACCCTGCCAGAATTCAATCTGCGCCATATTTAGTCACGCTCCTTAATTGTTATTGCCATATCTGGGCAGATGTTTTCGCACTGGCGGCAGCCAATGCAATCGTCAGGACGTACAGGCACACTTTTAACCTGTTCGTTTAGTTCAAGAACTTTCTTAGGGCATATAGCGATACAGAGACCACATCCTTTGCACCATTTGTTAAAGACTTCGATGTCGAACTTCTTCGCCAAAAAACCCACCATCCTTCCCTATATCTAATCAGTATTTTGTTTGTCGACCATAATAGTATCTATTGGCACAACCTTGGGTATTATGACAAACATTTCACAATAATTCAAGGTGAAGATTAAATTCTTTATATTCTGACAATAGAATCAGATATATGAAGTTGGACCTATGTCCGGTTCACGAAGATAAGCACCCTGTATCTTGTCAGGAGAAATCGAAAGTTCTTTGTAATATTCTCCCAGTAAAGCTGTCTGCCCCGGTCTTCCAATAGTTCTTGGCAAGACATTATTAGGCAGAGCTGAAAATTCATTGAATAAGCTCACGTCTTTGCCTACCAGCATAGCATCGGGATAAAGGTTGAGGAAATCAGCAAATTCTGCAGCAGTGCAAAACTTAGGGTATACAAATGGCTTTAATTCACTCCCATCAGAAAAATATAGCGCGCAGTATATGCAATTCTGTCTAGCTTTTACAATTGGAACCAGAGGGATCCCCATAGCTCTGAGATCATGGACAAAGGTCTCAAGTGATGAGACCGGGAGTATTTTTATTCCAAGAGCTTTTGCAAGAGCTGCAGAATATGCAATGCCCGTCCTGATCCCGGTGTAATATCCCGGACCGTTCGCTGCTGCTATCAGACCCAGTTCTGAAATATCAATTGAAAGATCGGAAAGCATCTCTTCTACAAGAACGGGAAGGCGTGATGATTGCTGACGTCCCAGTTCAATACTTATCTCAGAAAGTAAAACACCTTCTGAGACAATCCCTATGTTTGTAAATTTAGTCGTGCAGTCTATTCCCAGTACCTTCATAATTAACCTCTTTTTCGCAGAGTGATCCGAGGATATCCTCGTAAAGATCCTTTATAAGGTTCTCGGCAGTTTCCCCCAGCGCTTTTATATTTATGGTTCTGGTAGTCTCACTCTCGCCGTACTGGTTTATAGTGATGTCAAGGGTGTCATTTAAAGGAGGTGTGTGCCATCTCTCTGCCCATTCCACCACAAGCACATATCCACTATCTATGTAATTTTCAAAATCCAGGGCGTCTGCCTCAACATGGGAATTAAGTCTGTAAAGGTCTGCGTGGACAAGCGGTATCTCTCCTTTGTGTTCAGCTATGAGTATAAATGTCGGGCTCTTGATCTTGCAGCAGCCCAGCGCTTTGCCTATTCCCTGAGTAAGAAGAGTCTTACCCATGCCAAGACCGCCATGTAAAAGTATGGTGAGCCCGGGAAAAGCCTGCCTGCCTAACGACATTCCCAGAGACCGCGTCTCCTCTTCAGAAAAGGTTACTATCTCTAATTTTTTAGTTGAGTGTGAAAGGCAGTGCATCTGCGATCTCTCTCGCCAGTGTTCCGCGGGTCCCGCAATTTTTTTCAATCATTGATCCTGCAGCAGCATGTGCAGCGGCTGCTATTAGCACCGCATTATAAATTGGCATTCCGCTTGCCATTAGTGCGCCCGCAGCTCCGCTCAGCACGTCTCCCGAACCGGGGACTGCAAGAGAGGGAGAGCCTTCCTTTATAATTGTAATGCTTTTTCCTCTTGAATATACCAAAGTATCCATACCTTTCAGCAGTACCGTTCCACCAATACGCGACATAGAAATGGCAGCTCCCGGTCTGTCTTTGTTTATCTCGTCAGATGTTACGTTAAGCAAACCGGCAGCCTCACCGCTATGAGGTGTAAGCACAGCATCAGCTCTGAAGTCAGGCTTTTTTTTCTCCAACGAAAGAAAATGAAGACCGTCACCATCCACAAGCAGTGGTTTTTTCCATTTATTCCAAAACCAGTCAGTTATGAGCTCAGAAAATTCGTTTCTGCCAAGACCCGGACCAACAACAGCTGCATCGCACCTGTTGTTCCATGGAAGTATAGCTTCAGCAAGACTCTCAGGCGAGATCCTATCCCCTCTTGTCCTCAGCGGTACGAAAATAGCCTCTGGAAGTAAGATGGATGCGCTGTCGACCATAAAATCGGGGATCGCAAGTACCACCAGTCCTGCGCCTGAACGCAGTGCGCCAAGTCCGGCAAGCAACGGAGCTCCTCTGTAGTTGACGCTTCCGCCGACCACAAGCAATCCTCCCTTTTTGCCCTTATGGGTCTCTTTTGGTATCGGAGGCAGTAGCTTTGGTATGTCCTCTCTGCCGAACGACAGGACGCTCTCTTTGTCCCCAAGGACCTTGTCAGGAGATATACCTATATCTGCGATAACAACGGTGCCGCACATATTGTAAGCAGGAGAAAAACACATTCCTTTCTTTGCTGCAAGGAATGTAACTGTCATTTCGGCCTTGACGCATGGGTCGTAAATATTGCCTGTTAAAGGATCGATTCCACTTGGTATATCAAATGCCACAACTGCCCTGCTGTTATTACAAAGCCTTACAAGGCGTTCAACTTCTCCTCTTGGTGCTCCTTTGGAGCCTGTACCCAGAAGCGAGTCTATTATGCAGTCAGCGCACTCTATATCTTCTTTTATCTCTCTGTCTGAAAGATTCTTTGAGCATCTTATTTTGCAGTTCGGGTCGTTCATATTTACTAATGCATCAAGGTTTGTCTTTGCATCGCCTTTGTATGCTCCCATATCAGATGACAATATCAGGTTTACCTTGAGATTTTTTTTCAAAAAGCATCTTGCAGCAACAAAACCGTCTCCGCCGTTATTGCCCGGCCCTGCAAAAACAAGGAAGCTAATTGCGTTAGGATACCTTTTCAAAACCTCATGGGCTGCGTTGGTTCCGGCGTTCTCCATAAGTTTCAGTGAAGTTATGCCATACTTATCCACTGCAAGGACGTCTGCCTGCCGAATGTCTTCAGGGTTAAAATATTTCATCATTTGTTTTTCTCCAGTACCACTACTGCAACTGCGACTCCTGCCTCATGCGATATGGAGAGAAAAATATTATCGATCCCCTCTTTGGAAAACTTTGAAAGTGTATTTTCATCAAATCGAAACCTGGGACCGGATGCAGTTCTTTCTATTGAACAGGAATTAATACCAAGTCCGGCTATTCCCCATCCGGTCGCTTTAGATAAGGATTCGCGCGCAGCAAACGCCGCAGCGTAATGTGCAGCCGGATCTGCTTTAGATTCTGCGTAAGCGACTTCCTCATCAGAAAAAACACGCTTGCAAAATCCTTCTCTGGAAACAGCTTTGCGCATCCGGGAGATATCACAGACGTCTATTCCAATTCCGCGTATCATTTTATATACACCTGCTTTTTTGATATAAGGTCGTACTTTCAGGGCTTACGGAAAAGTCTTTCTAGAGTACTTTAGCTTTTTTAAGCTGGCAGCGTATGATATCTATCTGCCAGTTCTCAAGAGATTTTCTTCTGGCTGCGACTCTGAAGTCTTTAATAAGTTTGTGTTTCCACTTGGAACTGTAAATTTCAGGCGCAAGCTTAATTGCTTTTATAGTCAGTTTTTCATAATACTTGTGGTCAGTAGCCCATTTGCCTATTCTTCCTGCATAAAGCCCGGCAAAATAACCCCATATATTGTCGTGGTTTTTTGCGCACCTTGGATAGTCCTTCCGGATCTTTTTTTCATAATCGTTCAGGAATTCCCCGGGAGATCTATATTTTCTAAATTTGGAAACTTGTTTACTATATTCACCGTTCCTGCTCTCAACACTATTCTTTGTTATGTAAGGTTTTCCTGCATTTAGCCACTCTGACGAGACTTTTATCCCTGCACCGTTGTAACCGTTCTTCCATAAATCACTTTCCCAATATCCCGTTTCACATGCGCTCTGCACCGTGACAGCGAAAGGCTGGACATGCTTATGTTTTTTTGCGAGTCTATAAAATTCGATCGTGGTCATTGCATGTGCGCTGTCAAATGAAATCAAAACTACAAGTATGGTCAGGGTCAACACGCTAAAAAACTTTCTCATCTTTCGTTTGTCCTCCACATCATAATTACATATTTAATAATAACATAACAAACATAACGAACCAAATACCACCGTAAAAACGTCGCCGCTTTTTTCAAAGCGGCGACGTTTTTGACCTGTTGGATTTAGATGCTAAAAATATCTTTAAAGTTATCGGTCTCTGTTTGTATTCCTGTTAAAGCAGATAATGTTATTACAATTACTTGCAACGGTAGATTTAGATTCTTAGTTAATTTCACACTTCTTTTTGCCAAGAAAATTAGCGCCTATAACCCCTAAAATGATGCATACGGAGCCTATAATATGGTAATAATATATTTTTTCATCAAGAAAAACAATGCCTGCTATTATTGATATAACTGTGCTTAAATTCATGAATACACACATCTTGGATGCTTCGATCTTTGAGAGGATATAGTTGGTCAAGAAAGATGTGGCGAGAGATGAAAGCACTCCTAAATATACTACTGATATAACAAATCTATAGTCATACAAAGGTGCAAAAAAGTTGTTAAGCGTACCGTTTATCATGTGATTCGTTATTGCTATGACATTAAAGAATATGAAGCTTATAATAACCATAATACAGCTCATTTCTACTATAGAAAAATCTTTTGTCAGCTTTCTTGCCATTATACTATACCCTGAAAAAGACAAGGCTGATAAGAGAAGCAAAGATATCCCTTTTAAGTTGGTGAATTCAAAAGTAGATCCTTTTTTGAGAGTAATATATATCACTCCAAATACAGAAAGGATAATAGACAATTTCTGCAGAAGATTAGTCTCTTCTTTTAAAAAGTACGAAGCCATTATCAAAGTAAAGACAGGGATCACAGCAAGAATGATCCCTGATTCCGATGAAGTCATATACTGCATTCCAAAAGTCTGGAAAGCAAAAAAAGATAAGGGGTAGAAGATAGCCAGAGGTAATATGTTTTTGATCCTTTCTTTGCTGAGATCCAGTTTGATCCAATTGAATAGTATCGGTATTAATATTGCGAGAAACGAAGCAGTAAATCTAAAAGCGAGCAGATCCCATGGGTTGCTCAGGTTCAATCCCATTTTTAAAAACAGATAGGAGAGGCCGGTAATTATGGAATGTAGCATGGCTGCAGCGTATATCAGACTTTTTTTGTTGCCTTCCAAAACTTGCCCCTCCTCTGTTATCTTGAATTTCTAAAAGATACAAGGTGCTCAATGACGAAGATATATTTATCTTGAGTGGTCTGGTGCGAGAGAGGGGATTTGAACCCCTACGTCTTGGACACGGGATCCTAAGTCCCGCGCGTCTACCAATTCCGCCACTCTCGCATTCACCTGAAAGCAGAACAGGGTAGATTTTACCCTGCTTTTATTTAAAGTGCAAGGAAGAGTTCTCTTTTTAAGCGCTGTGTTAAGTGCTGTAAATAGAGGCTCTTTTACCTATAAAGGCATTTGGAGACTAAACTTCTTTTTTGTATAAAACATCCTTGTACTCTTCTCCCCTGTTCATAACCTTATTGGCATAAGAACATTCCGGAATAATTTTTGAGCCCTCTGCACGGGCTTTTGAAACGACTTTCTCCAGAAGCTTAGCGGCTATGCTCTGGCCTCTCAGTTCTTCTGATACAAAGGTGCGTTCGATTACAATGACACCTTTCTCTTTGTATGGAAAGACTATTTCAGCAAGCGGATCTTTTTCATTCTCTCCAATGTAGAATCTGTTGTCTCCCTCTTTGATATCCATCAAAGTAAACACCCCCTAATTTGTGGCTAGATAGCGCTACATGAAGCTGCGTTAGTGCAGCCGGATAAGTGCGTCCGGCTGGAGAGTCAATTGGAAATCCATAGCAAATCTATTGGAAGTCAATTGTTAAGTCAAAAAAATCAAAGTATCATTAATTTTTGGGATCCAAATCACAAATTCCGTCATCCCCATATGCACTTGAGCACCCCGCTCAGGCCCATACGAGAACGACGGAGAGGAGCTAAGGTTTTCAGATCCTAACAACTGTTTGACTACGTTTGACAATTGTTTGACCATCGTTTGTCCGTCTTTACAACTGACTTCCAACCGCTCGCCCGCAGCAGAGGCCTCTCCTGGCTGTCTTCTCTGCAATCCACCGGCAAGTATCCACCAAATCTAAGCGGACTAAGGTACAACTAATATTATACAGGCGAAGGACGATATTTTGAGGGCGACTAAAAGGAATTATTTTGAAGTTTCAATTTATATTGGTGGATCGTACAGGAATCGAACCTGTAACCCCCTGATTAAGAGTCAGGTGCTCTTCCAGTTGAGCTAACAGTCCGTGGAGCCGGAGCGCGGATTTAAACCGCGGACCCGCTGCTTACAAGGCAGCCGCTCTGTCAGCTGAGCTACTCCGGCTAAAATG
>JAAZCN010000042.1 GCA_012513245.1 Synergistaceae bacterium
AGTGCCCTTCTGACTTCGCTGACTGTTTCGAGAGAATGGGAACAGGGCACAATGGAACAACTGCTTTCGACCCCCATACATCCAGTCGAACTTTTTCTTGGAAAAATAGCACCCTACTTCCTTATTGGGATAATCGACGTTATTATCTCTGTTGCCGTGGGTGTGTGGATCTTCGGAGTACCTCTCAGAGGCAGCCTGATTTTCCTTTTCGCCGTCTCATCTCTTTTTCTGGTCGGCGGGCTTAGTCTTGGGATCCTCATTTCCACAATTGCAAAGTCTCAGCTGGTGGCAAGCCAGGCGGCTTTCGTCCTTACACTGCTCCCTGCGTTTATGCTCTCGGGCTTCCTCTACTCTATCGAAAATATGCCGCCGTTCATACAGAAAATAACATACGCAGTTCAGTCGCGTTATTTCGTTACAGTTATGAAAGATATCTTTCTTAAAGGTAATCACCCCATTGTTTTGATAAGAGAGATACTCTTCCTCTTCTTATTTACTACAGTGGTTTTTGTTGCAGCAATAAAAAAATTTAAAAAGAATATGGGATAGACGATCATGGGAGAAAGAATCTTACGTTTGATGATAAAAGAATTCATACAAGTGCTGAGAGATCCCAGGATGAAGGCCATGATTTTTGTCCTTCCTGTGATACAGCTTCTGATATTTGGATATGCTGTCACGACGGATGTAAACCACATAAAGACGATCCTCGTGGACAATGACAGAAGCGTACACAGCAGACAGCTGATCGAAAACCTCACTTCATCAGGAATATTCAGGATCATCGCTTACTCTGACAATGACGGAGCAATTACGGAGAACCTTGACCGAGGCAGCGCTGTCGTCGGAATAAATATCAAAAAGGGTTTCGCTGATGATCTGTTGAACGGGAAACACCCCGTGGTACAGATAATCGTTGATGGGACGAACTCGAATGACGGAATGCTAGCTATGAGCTATGCTCAGCGCATAATATCCGAGTTTGGAAGAGAAAATAAGAAAAGAGATCTTGTCAACGTTCAGGCGAGAGCATGGTACAATCCCGACCTGAAAAGCAGAAACTACAACGTTCCGGGAGTAATAGCCATCATCGTTCTCATGACATCTCTGCTCCTTACATCAATGGCTATCGTCAGGGAAAAAGAGATAGGAACGATCGAACAGCTGATGGTGACGCCGATGAAACCGATCGAGTTTATTCTGGGGAAATCCCTGCCCTTCGCGATCATATGTTTTATAGATGTTATCATAATAAGCTTTGCTGGCATGGCATGGTTTGAGATACCCATCAGGGGAAGCATGATCCTGCTGCTTTTTGCAGCGGCGCTCTTCCTTATGTCATGCATAGGAATAGGACTTCTCATTTCTACGATATCTAAAACGCAGCAGGAGGCATTGATGTCATCCTTTTTCTTGTACTTCCCTGCCGTTCTGCTTTCAGGATTCATGTTCCCTATTTCCAATATGCCGGTACCTGTGCAGTGGTTGACGTTGATAAATCCTCTAAGGTACTTCCTTGTGATAATCAGAGGGGTTTTTCTTAAAGGAACAGGATTGGCTGAATTATGGACCCAGTTGGTTGCCCTTGCTGTTTTGGGAACTCTTTTTCTTCTTTTCAGCGTATCGAGGTTCAAAAAAACGATAGACTAACCGGCTAAAATAGGTCTGTTTAACACAACTCCCCCCGTCTTTCCCGCATGATTCTGATCAGAAGAATGCTCTTTCCGTAGCAGGAAAGTTCAGTTATTTAACATAACGAAGAAAAACTAGTTAGAATATGAGCATAATCTTGCCCGGATATTGTTTTAGGTGTAAGTTGTGAGGTAGGTAGGAGTGGCCATTTAGGCCATAAATACAAATAACATTCTTAATGACAAGTATTTAAAGAAAGAAGAGGAAAAACCTAATGAAAAACGTGGGAATCTATCTGTTTAACAAAGTTGAACTGTTGGACTTTGCCGGTCCTTATGAGGTCTTTTCCGCAACGTCACAGCTTAACGGATCTGAACTCTTTAAGGTTTTTACCATATCTGAGGACGGAGGGGCGATCAAATCTATCAACGGGCTTATCGTCATTCCCGATTACAGCTTTGACAACCATCCTAAGGTAGACATACTGGTGATCCCCGGCGGCGAAGGAACGAAAAAAGAGATAAAGAAGAAAAATGTCATGGAGTGGATCAGCGAAACCTATGAATCAGCGGACACTATGGCCACAGTCTGTTCCGGGGCGAGGATACCCGCTGTTCTGGGCCTTCTTGACGGCCTAGAGGCCACCACTCATCATCTGGTAATAGACGACGTAAAGAAACTCGCTCCGAAAGTTACCATCGACCACACAAAACGCTTTATTGACAACGGAAAGATGATGACTTCAGGAGGAATTTCTGCCGGTATCGACCTAGCTCTGCATATAGTAAAAAAACTCTACGGAGAAGAGATAGCGAATAAGACAATCAAGTATATGGAGTATCGCGACGCGTAGCGTCGCGTG
>JAAZCN010000281.1 GCA_012513245.1 Synergistaceae bacterium
CCGCTGTCAGCGCAGCCTCTTCGGCCACAGGAATGTCGCTGGTGCCAGCGGTGGCCTCGAGGATCTTTCCGATCCCGTCAGGCCTGGGCAGATCGCCGATGATGCCGATCCGCGCCCCGGCATGATAGGTCAGAGCGCAAGTCTGTTCAAGCTCCGCTGCTTGATCTTTATCCAGCCTGGTGATCAGGATAGTATTCCGGTTGTTTTTTCGCAGTGTGTCGGCAATGCCGATGATCTGCTCCGGCGTCTTTCCGGCTCCGTAAATAACCTCGGCGACACCCTGACGAAGCGCTCTGTGCATATCGACCTTGGCATAGCCTATATCTTCAAAAGGAGCGAGCTTCAGCTTTAAAGCCGCCTCTTCCACAGACAACCTGCCATCCTTAACACCCTCAAGAATTTGTTTGATGGAAGTATTCATGCTCTCACCTCCAGGTCCAGCAGAACCTCATCGTAGTATTTTTTCAGTTCTTTAACGATCGCGGCACGGTTCTCCGGCAGCTTATCAAACTCTTTGGACGGAAGTTGAATTTTTGCAGAGTAGCCAAGCGTTCGGATACGAAAATCAGAGAATCCAAGTGCCATCAGATGATCCTCGGCGCGCTCTATTTTCTCCAGTTTCTCCTGCGTGATCGCATCTCCGGTCGGGATCCTGGTCGCAAGGCAGGAATAGGCCGGCTTGTTCCATGTGGACAGCTCAGCTTCCTTGGAAAGCCGACGAATATCGCTTTTGGTCAGGCCGCATTCCCGCAAAGGTGAGAGAACAGACAGCTCACGCAACGCACGCATTCCAGGTCTGTCGACCTCGCTGTCGGAAGCGTTTGTGCCGTCAATAAGCGTCGTAAAACCATCCGCCAAAGCGTACCTTGCTATAGTGCTCAAAATTAGCTTTTTACAAAAATAACAGCGATCCGATGAGTTCGCCGCGATTTCCGGAAGCGATAGAACATCGGCCTCTATTACACTCATATCTGCGTTCAACTCTGTCGCCAGTTTTTTTGCGCCGTTCAGTTCAAACTGAGGCTGGAAGGCGGATTTAACGTAGTACGCCCGCACCTTTGCGCCGCTGTTTATCGCCGCATAAAGCAGATATGTTGAATCCACGCCGCCGGAAAAGGCGACCGCCACCCGATCATGCGCCTGAAAGAATGCCGACAGTTCCATAAGTTCAGCCCCTCTATACAAACAGTCTGTTTTCTGAATGTTTTCTTTTTATAAGGAGAGCGGTTCTACCGATAGACAGCAGAACCGCTCTCAGGTCGTTCCATTCTATTTGTTCTTAAAAAGTGAGGCTTTGACAACGCCCTTAGGGTCTTTGATCAGCAGGATAGCCAGCCAGATAATCATACCGAGTGCCACAACTGAGAGACCGAGATAGAAATCATTGAGCATATCCAAAGGTTCGGGCGTAAAATATTCGGCTTGTAGCTCGGCATATTCAAAAATTGCATCGACCAGCCACATGATCGAGGCGCCCCAGTACATCCAGCAGAGGATGTCGACCCTCATTTCGTTCTTTGGAGCATTTTTATACCATATGATGGTGCAGATGATTGCCGCTAATACAGTGGTAAGCAGTGTCATAAAGTGCCCCTATTCAAACGGCAGGCTGAGCCTTCAGCGCCCGTTTCTCAATGATGTTTGAAACGACCAGCATACCGATCCAAACTGCTGTTACAAGGACGGACATCGCGACGCCCACTGTAGACATTTCATGCAGCATCTCCGCCGCATCCGACGGGTTGCCTGCCGCAGTTAGGAAGGGGAACCACGGTACGATCTCGCCGTGCCACACATGCTCGAAGGCCAGCAGAACAGAGCCGCCCCAGAGCAAATTGGAGAGCCATTTCAACTTTCTTGAAAACGGGATCTTCGTCTCCCTCACAAATCCACCGGTTTCGGTCGCGATCTTCAGAGCTTCAGGTTCTTTTTCCTTCGACTGCATTACTTTTGCTGCAACCGTTGTCACGATGGCTTCGACTATGGGAACAATAAAACATGCCATAAGAATCTCCTCCTTGATGTTTTTATCCGATATTACTCCTAGTTGCATGCACTTTTTGCTATAAAAACGTAGAAGAGAACAACAAAAAAGGCATACGGCTTCTCTTCAGAAAAACCATATACCTTCAAAGTATATATATTATGCGGAGCAATATTTGATTATCGTTTAAGCGCTGCTGCGCTTACTGCTTGACCTCATGCCAAACTTTCATAGTTATACAGGATAATTATGACTTTTTCAAGTTATTTTTGGTTGCCTTCAGCCGCCTTCAACCTGATTTTCTAATCTCCTCGACCGCATTCTGAATAAGCCGCCCGACTCCCAGTTCAGGAACGCCGACGACGATGTTGTTGCAAAGGTTGACAGGAATAAGTATGCGTTTTGCAGTGCTTTGACCAACCGCCAAAGCCATTGCCGGAGTCACTTCACCCAAAAGCGAATCAGCAATGACGATCCCGATGGGGCCTACAATTATATCCGCCTTCCGGCAACCTACTATGACGGCATTTTCGCCCGTAGCCGCATGATCCGCACCGGCTTTTAGCATAGCTGATGTGGCAGCACTATTTGTACCAACCGCTGTGATAACTGCGCCGGGAATGCTTTGCTTTATTGCGGCAACAAGCTGTTTCCCAATTCCGCCACCCTGTGCATCAATTATTAATATATTCATTTGAGTACCTCTCCTTACTTTGTATTTCAGGTTTTTATATTATAGATCATGGTCATTGATAGTATTCTCCGTTTCACCCATATTCGATAATCTTCAACAAAAGAAAACTTTGTTCTATTTTTGGGAATAATATGGTATATTGAGTGTTAGATATAGTATGCATTCATGGTAAAAAGTAACTAAAAATTTATCATTCCGGACAAATATTTATGAAAGAGAGTCCTGCTTAATGAAAAAATTTGATGATCTACCGTGGTAAAAGAAAGAAAAGATCTACAAGGGAGCAATGATTTTTTCAATAATAGTCCACATAATTGCCATGGCCGCTATTATTCATGGCTACATGACCATGAACTCTTTCCTTGAGTTTTTGCAGTTCCTCGAACAGACCGGAATTTAAATATCATTGATTCCAGCCAGGCAGTTTCGGAAAAGGCTGAAGATATCCGAGGAATAATGGATTTGTGAATTGTGAAGGGATGCGGCAGAGTACGTGCCGCGGGAGTCAATGGGAAGTCTATAGCAAATCAGTTGGGAGTCAATGGGGTAAAGTAGCGATGTGCTGCATGTCGCGCGGGAGTCGGTGGGGAATCAGTTGCGAATCGGTTGCGAGGTTTAGAACCTAAGATTTCGTACCCGTCTTCTTCTCTTATGCCCCCTCTCGTCATCCCAGTATGCAACTGCCAGGAGAGCACTGTTTTCCCGACGACGACATACAGTTATGTCAAATGTGTAGGCCTGACCCCTATAGCTTGCTAC
>JAAZCN010000282.1 GCA_012513245.1 Synergistaceae bacterium
ATCCTGGAGCTTTTTATCATGTAACTTCCAGAGGCAATGAACAGAAGGATATTTTCAAAAGTGATTTTGACCGGGAGAAGTTCCTATCATACCTTGTTTCAGCATCGGAGAGATACGGTGCGGAAATACATGCCTACTGCCTGATGACCAACCATTATCATCTGATACTTGAGACTCCATTAGGGAACTTATCCCTGATAATGAAGCATATTAACAGTTCGTACACATCCTACTTCAACATCAAGCACAAACGGGTCGGACATCTTCTTCAGGGGCGATACAAGGCAATCCTGGTGCAGGCTGATGCTTACGCAGCCGAGCTTTCCCGTTATATCCACTTAAACCCGGTGAGGGCTGGGATGGTTAAGTTCCCTGAAGACTACCGTTGGACGAGTTACCGCTTCTATACTGAAGGCAGTGAACCGTTGTGGCTGAACACCAAGTTTATCCTTGGATACTTCGGGACAGGAATCCCTGAATCTCGGCGAAACTACATGAGTTATGTAAACGAGAAGGTCGCCGGAGGATACTTCAGCCCGCTTATGGAAGTTGTAGCCTCAACTATATTGGGTAGTGAGGATTTTGTCCGGGAGATCCAACAAAAGATGCTTGAAGACAGACCTGTGGACAGAGACCTTCCCGCATTGAGGGAGCTTAAGGAAAGGCCCCGACCTGAAAAGATCTACGAGGTCACCCGAAAGGTCTTTGTTGACAACGCAAGGTTGGCGAGGCTTGCAGGGATATATTTGTGTCATCGTTATAGCGGAGCGAAGCTGAAGGAGATAGGGGATCTGTTCCTTCTGTCGGAGTCTGGTGTTACCCAGGCAAGCAGAAGATTTGAAACGTCTATGAAAGTCGAAGCTCAACTGAGGGAGAAGATCGAACAAATTAGAGAGATTTTGGGGGTGTAAGGGGCTTTGCTGAGCTGTCGCTGAGCGGTTGCTGAGCAGTGGCTGAGCCGTTGTAAGATCTAAAAAAACGTCTCCTCAGGTGCAATAGAACGTGCATTATTGGGGTCAGACCTACATAATTGACAAAATGAACAAGTCCTTGTTAGAGATAATTTTGGTCAGACCTACATTTGTAAAAGAGCAGTGATCAAGGGGGTGTGAATATGTCCAGGCGTTTGCTCCTTGACACTTCCTATATAAACAGATAATATTCATTTAAACGAATATTAACCAAAGAGGATATTCTTTCCGGAGGAAAAGGGATGGCTGAAGATCAATGCAAGGTCATTTATTCTTCAAGTTTTGTAACATGGCTTAATTCTTTATCTGCTGATGATCGCACCAGTATAGTCGCGTTTATCAAATTATTAAGGGAGCATGGAGTGGCTCTTGCTGGTTCATATTCAAAACCGGTAAAGGGTTCAAAAATTCATAGTTTACGTGAACTCAGAAAAGTATTAAATGGCAGGAAAATTCGGATCCTATACGCTTTTGACCCGCTGCGACGCGCAATTATACTGACAGGCGGAGATAAGACTAACGACAAGCGGTGGTATGAAAAAAACATCGCTATAGCGGAGAGAGAATGGAGCATATGGTTAAAGATAGATTCCAAATAGGGTAGAGGACCTTGTTATGTGAGGGGGAGTATTTATGGAAACAGTATTGATGGATAAAAATCATATATTTACTGATGATAGATCTTTAAAAATGCCTGAAGGATTTATATCTTCAGATGAATATGAAGAAAAGCTTGCTGAGGAAGAACAGACAACAATTCAAGAAAAAGCAAGAGAAATGTATACAGAACTCAAACTTGAGCAGCTGCGCAGGCAATTTA
>JAAZCN010000283.1 GCA_012513245.1 Synergistaceae bacterium
AAAAATGAACTGCTCAAAAAAAATGAGCTCCAGCGCCTCATTCTTTTCTTTTTGGAAAATATATTTTTCTAAAGTATTTTTATCCCTTTGGGCAAAATCTTTGGGCCATCTGTTCCATGATATGCCTTGAAATTCTTCTTTCAGCACCATAAAAAGGGCATGATCCTGAAGCCAGTATCTCTCTCTTTCAACAAAGCAAACGTAGTCAGCCGCCAGAGCTCGGTATCTGTCAGGCTCATTTGTGAAACTCAGCCAGGAAAGTTTTATTATGTTTTTTAGCAGTTCCGCTGAATATCCATGATCAGCAATACATTCCGGCCCGCTGCAATGATATTTTTCGATCTCTTCCGCATCTAAAAACCCATCTTCAACCAGTTTCTCCGGACTTATGAATATGTGGCTGCCTGCGAAAGCAGATTGGCTGCTGTAAGGGGAATAAGAGGAAGAACCATCTATCGGCGAAGTCGGGAGGACCTGCCATACTCTGAACCCTGAATTTTTGAGAAAGTCTGCAAAACGTTCGGCACTGCTTCCAAGTCCTCCTGTCCCAAACGGCCCGGGCAAAGAGGATAAATGCATCAAAACTCCGCTTCTTCTATCCAAAAACCTTACCTCCGGTATTCTTTTATCTATTCATCTGTCTCTTCCGGCAGAAGCACAAGGCAGGAAAGCGGCGGCAGAGTTGCCTCTATCGAGTACTGACGGCCGTGGAACAAGATTTTTTCCGCTTTTATTCTGCCCTGATTTCCCATGTTAGATCCACCGTAAAGGGAAGAGTCACTGTTCAAAGCCTCACGCCAGACAGTATTTCTGGGCACTCCTATCCTGTATCCGCTCCTTACTACAGGAGTAAAGTTTCCTATGAATATTGCTTCCTTCCCATTTTTTGAACGGCGAAGAAATGATACCACACTTGAAGAGAGATCCCCGCAGTCTATCCATTCAAAGCCGGCAGGATCATAATCCTGTTCCCAGAGCTGTGGTGTTTTTTTGTAAAAATTATTTATATCTTTGAGCCAGAGAAGTATTCCCTTGTGGATATCGTCTTCCAACACGTGCCAGTCAAGACTGAAATCGTGGTTCCATTCCCTCTCCTGACCAAACTCACTCCCCATGAAAAGAAGCTTTTTACCCGGATGTCCCATCATCCAACCGAAGAGGAGCCTGAGGTTCGCCGCTTTCTGCCATCTGTCCCCCGGCATTTTGCCCCACAGAGATCCCTTGCCGTGAACGACCTCGTCATGGGAAAGGGGCAAAACAAAGCTTTCGGAATATGCATACCACATCCCGAACGTCAGTTTACTGTGGTGATATTGCCTGAACACAGGGTCTTTGGACATGTACCGGAGTATATCGTTCATCCAGCCCATGTTCCACTTAAACCCGAAACCAAGACCACCGAGCCATGTAGGCCGCGATACCATTGGCCATGATGTTGATTCCTCAGCGGTCACCTGAACGTCGGGATATTCCATGTATATTGTCTCGTTTAGTTTTTTCAGGAAATCTATAGCCTCTATG
>JAAZCN010000284.1 GCA_012513245.1 Synergistaceae bacterium
CGACGGCCTCCTAAGCCGTAGGTCGCCGGTTCGACTCCGGCCGAGCCCGCCATAAAATTGGTCATACCACGGTTTACAGGCCCCCGAGATCATTCGGGGGCCTGTCTCGGTGTGCTTAAAACAGCATAAAGAGACAACTGGCGTCTTTAACTGTAGCTTAAAAAATATAGGTTTTTCTACTCATTTACCATGAATCTTCTATGTTATAATTTTAAGACAATAAGTAAATGCTAACAATTAAGGTATTTAAAACTCCTTAATTTTCGCCGCTAAAATGTGTCAATTGACATAATTGCTTCAGCTGCCTGAAGCGGAGGATAGAGCTCTAATGACCGAAAGAATAAAAAAAATTGTTTTGGCCGGGCTGTTTACAGCGCTAGGTTTGGTTATACCTTTTTTTGCCGGACATTCTTTTGGCATGAGGGGAACGGTTTTTCTGCCGATGCATCTTCCTGTGTTGCTTTGTGGTCTGACATGCGGACCAAAACTCGGGTTTGTTTGCGGGATAGTGACGCCTTTTCTGTCAAGCATAATGACCGGGATGCCTTCAGCTTTTCCGATGCTGCCGGTGTTAGCTTTTGAGCTCTCTCTTTATGGAATGATCAGCGGTTGGACTTACAGGATAAAGAAGATGCCCATATACCCGTCGTTGATTTGTTCCATAACTGCAGGCAGGATAACGAACGGTTTAGTTCTTGCTTTTCTTTTAAGTCTGGAGGGAGGCACATTTAAAGTACTTTCCGCCGGCTATTCAGTACTGACAGGACTGCCCGGAGTGATGATCCAGCTTATTACAGTGCCGGTAATACTCAAATATATCGAGGGTAAAATTAATCCAGAGACAGTTGAATTTAATGTGGATGAGCTCGATCTCCCAGATCGATCCCTGGCTGAGGCGCGAGATTTGATTGCAAGTGGGAAGGCAGGCTGTGTAACAATAAATGAAGGGATGATCACCGATATCGAAGAGGGAAGGGGTATCTCCCCTCTTATGAGTTTATATATAGAAAAAGACAACAGGCTAAAGGGAACTTTTGTAGTTGATAAGGTGATAGGAAAAGCAGCGGCAGTGATTTGTGTGTTTGCCGGAGTCAGAGGGGTCTTTGGAGAACTTATGAGCAAGCCGGCAGCTATATATTTAAAGGAAAAAAATATCCCTCGAAGCTGGACGGAACTTGCAGAAAATATTATAAACAGACAGAAAGACGGTATTTGCCCCATGGAATTCTCTGTCCTTGATGAGGATGACCCTGAAAAAGGGTTTAAGAAAATTTGCGCCACTTTGGAAAAGATAAGTGCAAATAATTCATAAAGTTTTTGAACATAGCAACAGTGAAAAATCAGGATCATTTATTTGTAAGAGGCAAGTATTTTAAATACCAAGAAAGGTGTGAATGTGAATGAAGAAATTGATAAAAAACAACGTTTCATGGGTAGGCAAGGTAGACTGGGAGCTCCTCAAGTTCCACGGGGACGATTATTCAACGCACAAAGGCTCAACTTACAATTCTTATCTTGTAGAAGAAGAGAAGACTGTGCTTATCGATACGGTATGGATGCCGTTCGCGGATGAGTTCGTTGAAAACCTGCAGAAGGAGATCGACCTGGACAAAATAGACTATATCATTGTCAACCACGGTGAGGTCGATCACAGCGGAGCTCTTCCGGCTCTTATGAAACTTATACCAAATAAGCCCATATACTGCACTGCCAACGCTGTAAAGTCCCTGAAGGGGCAGTATCATCAGGACTGGGATTTCCACGTGGTCAAAACAGGAGATAAATTGGACATTGGAAACGGCAAAGAACTTATCTTTGTTGAAATGTCGATGCTCCACTGGCCGGACAGTATGGCAACATACCTTACTAAAGACAATATACTTTTCAGCAACGATGCCTTTGGCCAGCATTACGCAACAGAGAAGCTCTTTAATGATCTGGTGGATAAGTGTGAACTCTATAGTGAATGCATCAAATATTACGCTAACATAATCACCCCCTTCAGCGCGATACTCAGAAAAAAGCTTGCGGAGGTCCTATCCCTGAACCTTCAGATCGATATTATTGCCACGAGCCATGGAGTTATCTGGAGGGATAACCCTATGCAGATAGTCGAAAAATATTCAAAATGGTCGGAAGACTATCAGGAAAATCAGATCTCTATCATATACGGCACAATGTGGAACGGCACAAGAGAGCTGGCGGAGAGGATCGCAGAGGGTATAGGCCTTGCAGACAAAGATGTTACGGTCAAGCTGTTCAACCTTGCAAAGAACGATGAAAACGACATCATCACAGAGGTTTTCAAGTCCAAGACCGTAGTTTTAGGCTCACCGACTGTCGGCAACGGCGTGCTGCATCCGGTCACGGGGTTCATACACCTGATGAAAGGGCTCAAATTTAAAAATAAAAAGGCCGCTGCCTTTGGCTGTTACGGATGGAGCGGCGAAGGCAACAAAGTCATCTCAGAATCAATGAAGAATGCAGGTTTTGAGCTGATAGACGAAGAGGGACTCAAAAACGTCTGGAATCCGAACGAAAAAGCGAAGGAAGAGGCAGTTAAATACGGAATCAAAATAGCAAAAGCATAGAATGGACAACAGAAATACAACAAGAAAAAGGAGGAATTTTATATGAGCATGTTTTGTTATCAGTGTCAGGAAACTGCGATGAATAAAGGCTGCACGGTAAAAGGTGTATGCGGTAAAGATGAACAGGTGGCAAAGCTCCAGGACCTTCTTATCTATGCAGTGAAGGGCATTTCCGATGTAGTAGTTAAGGGAAAAATGGATGCTGCGGACATCTCTGAGGTAAACCATGAAGTTCTGAGAAGCCTTTTCATGACGATCACAAATGCCAACTTTGACGCAGAGGCTATAAAGAAGCAGATAAGCAAGATGATATCTCTCAGAGATGGCATCAGGGACAAAGCTGTATGCAGCGGACTTCATGACGCGGCTACCTTTAAGGCTGATACAATGGAAGCCATGCTGGAAAAGGCTGCATCAGCAGGAGTTCTTGCAACAGAGAACGAAGACATTCGTTCCCTCAGAGAGATGATAGTTTATGGGCTCAAAGGAATAGCTGCATATGCCGAGCACGCACTGAACCTGGGCAAGGAAGATGTATCTGTCAACGCCTTCATTTATGAAGCCCTGGCAGCTACACTGGATGACGGTCTTGGAGCAGATGGCCTTGTGGCTCTGACCCTCAAAACAGGGGAATATGGAGTAAAGGCAATGGCCCTGCTGGATGGAGCCAACACATCAAAATACGGCAACCCTGAGATAACCAAACTCAATATCGGCGTAAGAAAAAATCCGGCGATACCTATTTCCGGACATGATCTTACCGACCTTGAGCAGCTTCTCGAACAGACAAAGGGAACGGGAGTGGACGTCTATACACATGGAGAGATGCTGCCGGCTCACTACTATCCTGCATTTAAAAAGTATGATAACTTCGCCGGAAACTATGGCGGTTCATGGTGGAAGCAGGTCGGCGAGTTTGAAACATTCCACGGACCGATCCTCTTCACAACAAACTGTATAGTTCCGCCTAAGAGCGAAGAAGTAAGAAAACGCATATTCACGACAGGTTCCTCCGGATTCCCGGGATGCGCCCATATAGTCCCTGATGCTGCCGGAAAGAAGGATTGCTCCTCAATCATTGAAATGGCGAAAAAACTTCCTGCTCCGGAAGAGATCGAGACAGGGACCATAGTTGGAGGATTTGCCCACAACCAGGTGCTTGCCCTTGCTGATAAGGTGGTAGAAGCGGTCAAATCAGGTGCTGTCAAGAAGTTCTTTGTAATGGCAGGCTGTGACGGACGGATGAAACCCAGAGAATATTACACTGAGTTCGCAGAAAAACTGCCCAAAGACACTATTATTCTGACGGCTGGCTGCGCAAAGTACCGCTACAACAAGCTTGATCTGGGAGATATCGGGGGTATCCCGAGAGTTCTTGACGCAGGACAGTGTAATGATTCCTACTCGCTTGTAGTAATAGCCCTTAAGCTTAAGGAAGTTTTTGGTCTTGACGATATCAACAAGCTTCCGATAGCTTACAACATCGCATGGTATGAGCAAAAAGCCGTCATCGTACTCTTGGCCCTTCTCTACCTCGGAGTCAAAAATATCCACCTCGGTCCAACACTTCCCGGGTTTCTTTCACCCAACGTGGCGAAGGTCCTTGTGGAGAAGTTCGGTATTGCAGGCATAGGTGCTGTCGATGACGATATAGCCATGTTCATGGCATAAGCATAAGAAATCATTTATTAAATCAGGACGTGTGGTACGTTTTTTGTACCACACGTTTTATATTGCTAGGAATTGCCGGATATTTGAATTTGTCCTAAAAACCATATTCGCAAAATTCTGCAATTAGCCTAAAATTGTACGTCGCTTCGATATGCATGTATAATAATTCACGAGTTTATGTAAAATGCA
>JAAZCN010000285.1 GCA_012513245.1 Synergistaceae bacterium
ACATAGTTCTCACTGAGTGCTCCCTTGAATTCTGCAAAGAGCCTGTTGCCTTCGGCAAACGCTTTTGGCGACAAGAGAGAGAGTCGGCGCAGCAACCCCACATCTAGCATGTAGAGCTTGAAAGCAGAAAGATCATCGTATGCCATTATGGGAAGTCCGGGTGCAGTGCTTCTGTAAATTTTGTAAATCAAGCCTGCATCGGAGAGCCATTGGATCGCATCCTCGTACTCTCTTGCCCGCGCCCCATCTTTAACAGCTTTGTAAATAAATTTTTTGTTCTCTCTGGAAAGTTGTGACGGGATAGACTTCCATATCATGGATATTTTGGGGAAATCCTTTGGATCCGGGTGTTTTGCAAAATCACGTTCATAGGAGTCAAGTATATTGGACAGAACTGACTGTATCAGATCCGTATCACGCTCTTTGATCCACGAGTAAACTGACTCCGGCATACCTCCTGTAACAAAATACATTTTAAGCTTTTCATAGAGGGGGTTGAAAAAAGCATCCGGCAGTGGTTCTAAACTATCTATTGATTCTAAATACTCCACGAGGTTGCTATCACCGTTCGCCATAAGAAATTCGGTAAATGTCATTGGTCCCAGCTCAATAAATTCCACTTTACCAACAGGAAATGAAACCGGCTTAGAAAGAGCTATTCCCAGTAATGAGCCTGCGCATGCAACATGGTATTCAGGTGCGTTTTCACAAAAATATTTCAGCGTGGTCATGGCATCCGGACATTCCTGGATCTCATCAAATATTACAAGAGTCGATCCCGGTTTGCTCTGATAGCCGCCGGCCATCATAAGATTTTGCAGGATGCGGTCAATATCTTTAGTTTTTTCAAAGAACTGCTTATATTCCTCGTGTTCTTCAAAATTAAAGTAAGCGACGTTTTCATAACAGCGTTTGCCAAATTCCTTTAATGCCCACGTCTTGCCTACTTGCCTTGCTCCTTTTAGTATCAATGGTTTTCTTTGGCTGCTCTCTTTCCAAAGGTTAAACCGGCTCATAATTTGACGTTCCATAGATTTCACATCCTGATCACATAAATTCATGCATATGTGTGATCAAAATCACACTTATGCATGAATTATATGTCTTTAGCGGGTCAGGGTCAATTTATGTCACACAAATCCGAACATAAATGTGATTTATATCACACTTTTACATGATTTTGTGTGAAACCTAGGACAGTAAGGTCTTATGGACTTGTGGTTCTACAAAACATTTTAAGATACAAGGTCGATCCTTATCATTCTGCGCAGGTACACTTAATGTTTCCGGCGAGGATCTCTTTCCATTCACCGATCACATCATGGGTCCAGCAGTCGTCGGCTCCTGCAGATTCCCTCATGGTGAGCGCAAAGATGTAGCTGAGTTCCTCAACTGTTGCACCGGCTTCAAGAGCGCCTTTGAAGTGCTTCAGAACACAAGGTTTGCTGCGGCCCTTTATGGAAAGGGCGAAGCACAAAAACTGGTATGTTTTTTCATCGATCGGCATCTTATCTTTGTAAAGAGCATCGATCTCGTCAAGTTTCTGAGTAAATTCAGGAAAAAACTGCTCAAGCATCCTCATTTTGCATCCCAACCTTCATTGTTTATTTGTATTTTCTCTTAATTTGAAAATATACTATATTACATAGATACGTGTCAATATATTGTTTAATTTTGTGCAATATCGGTATTGTTCCTATTGACATCTCTTTCGTCAAACTACTATACTTTTGTGAAAGTGAATTCACTTTCATTAAGAGGTGTTATTTATGTCAAGAAAAAGGTTGAGTTCAACACTCAGACAGCAACAGATCCTTGATACCACGTTGGATATAATTGCTGAAAAGGGGCTCGGAGGGGTCAGCACCTCTGAGATAGCGCAGCGGGTCGGGATCGTTCCTTCTGCCCTTTACCGGCATTTCGAGAGTAAAGAAGCTTTGATAGACGCACTGCTTGATCGAACACATTTGACCCTCTTTGAAAATGTACGAAAAATGACCCTGAAGAAATCGGACCCAAAAGAGGATCTGAAAAATCTTTTCCTCCTCCATCTGGAATTTATAAGAAAGAATCCTGGTATACCTAAACTTGTCTTTTCAGATGCCGCTGTCTTTGGATCTCCCGAGCGCAAGAAAAAGGTCCTTTCAATAGTAAAAAATTACATGAATAAGCTTACGGAGATAGCCGAAAAGGGTCGACGGGAAGGAGATTTCCTTCAGGATACTTCGCCTGAAGCAGTCGCTTTTTCTATGGTCAGTTTTGTACAGTATGTAGGACTGATCTCCAACCTCAGTGAGGGGAAAACCGACATAGGCGAATTGGCAGAGCAGGCTTGGAGCTACATCGAAAGGGGCATCCAAAGTTATCAGGCCAAGGAATAGTTGCGAATTATCTTCGGTCAGAAGAAAGGAAGTAGGTTCTATGAAAACAAAATTCTTAATAACTGCCCTCCTGTTGCTGACGTTTTCCATAGCACTGCCCAGGACAGCGAATGCAAATGGGACTGAAAAACCTGAGACATCAGACCTTGAGCTTTGGAGGGCAATGGAACTGGCGGAGCAAAATAATCCGGGACTCAAGAGCAGCAACATAGAAAGAGAAAAAAGCGAGATAGACATTAAGATAGCGGAGGGGATGCAGTCTCCCAAAATAGATATTTGGGGTTCTACAACTCTTTCAGACTATCCTTATACTGTGGTGCCCATCAGGGAGGAAGGGGGCTTCCCGCCC
>JAAZCN010000286.1 GCA_012513245.1 Synergistaceae bacterium
AATAGACAGGACTGTCCAGACCGAAGCCGGTTCCTGCATTTCATGCGGTTAGAGATGGGAAACCATTCTACTCCTGTTAAAGGAAATGTCCTAAGGATCGAGAAGACCTCGATCCACGATGGAGAAGGATTGAGGACAGTCATATTTTTAAAGGGCTGTCCTCTAAAATGTCTCTGGTGTTCCACACCTGAGTCACAGAATTCTTGTCCTGAGATCGGATATATAAAAGAAAAGTGTGTCCTCTGTGGGGAATGTGTCTCGATCTGCCCGCAAAAAGCTCTATCTATTGACGAAGAAAAAGAGACTGTGCTGATCGATAGAATTAAATGCGACGGATGTATGATATGCGTAAAGAAATGTCCTGCCTCTGCTCTTAAAGGCTATGGCATCCGGATGACTTCAGAACAGGTCATACACGAAATTTCAAAGGACGAGGTCTTTTATTTTCACTCAGGCGGCGGTGTAACGATAAGCGGAGGAGAGCCTCTTGATCAGCCTGAGTTCGTGCGCGAAATACTGATCGGATGCAGGGAAAGGGGAATAAACAGAGCTCTAGAAACGAGCTTTTTCTCTTCCTGGGATAAGATAGAGAGTCTCCTCCCGCTCTTGAACCTTCTCTATGTCGACCTTAAACATCCAGACCCAGAGCAGCATAAGAAATTAACAGGTGTAGATAACAAAGTGATATTAGAAAATATTAGGCGTGCGGATGCATCTTCATATGATTTTGATCTTATGCTGAGGACTCCTCTTATACCGGGTCTGAATGATTCTGACGATACGATCATAAAGTCCGCGGAATTTGTAAAAGGACTGAGAAAGATCAAGTTTATGGAATTCCTGGCTTATCACAGGCTTGGCACAGAAACATACCGAAACATGGGGCTGCAATATCCCCTTCAGGAGATCAAAACTCCCGGTTTTGAATACATGAAAGAAAAGGCCCTGATGTTTTATAAAATAGCAGGTGTTCCTGTAAGGATAAACGGAATACCGCTGGAAATTTAGCTCTGTTTTCCTAGCGGTGCTTTTCCCAAAATAGGTACTATACGACTAAGCCTGTTCAGATGTGACATCTGAGCAGGCTTAATGTTTTTTTCTGTCTCTCTAGCCGTCTGTCGTAAAAGTTTCGGCCTAAGTTAGTCGAGATAGGTGTCGCTCATTTTTTCGAGCATTTTGTGCAGCTCTTCATGTTTTCCAATTCCTATTACCTCTTCTTCAAGCTCTTCAAACTGATCATATAGCAGCCCCTGAACTTCCTCTGTAAGCACTTTGTCTGCCATGGGGAAGAGTACATCATTCTCTTTGAGGATGTGTTCATTCAACAACTCGATATAGGCCTTCATGTTGCCTGAGAGCTCCATAGCCCGGGAGTTATCTGTGGCTTCAAAGTTTATAAGGGCACGGCTGATATTGCGGGTGTATTCCCTTCCTTGTTCGTGTTCGGCGAGCAGGTCGCACATAGGGCCTCCTGTTTTGGATATTCCGGCCTCTTCAAGAACGGGAAATAAGATTTTTTCTTCTTTCCCGTGGTGGCAGCGGTCGACAAAAACCTTCAGGAAGTCCGTCATGTTGTCCAGATCCTGACGCGGAACTTTTTGCCCGGATTTTATCCTGCCAGCTATGGTCTCCATAATCCGCATCATAAGTTTCACTGCGTCATGTTCATGTTTCAGTGCCTCAGTAGCTTTCATGAAAATCCCCCTCCAATTTTTAAAAAATTATCGTACACGTCCGTTACGAGTTTAACCGAGAAGCTGTACCATGTATATGCTTTGTTGTGTGTGTCGTAAGTGACATCTATTTTTTTCTATTGGACATGGGAGAGAAAATAGATTAAATTAATTAGGTTGTAAACTGGATTTTAGAGGATTTTAATTACTTTTGTCTGGAGTGTTTGTGATTTGGTGATCTATGGTGTCCTGCTCCTTGCTGTTTGCTATTTTGCGGGTCTTTTTGTTGGAGAGTTAACGGGAATACTTGTCGGACTGAACGCCAACGTAGGCGGGGTCGGCTTTGCAATGCTTTTTCTGCTCCTTCTCTTTAGTTACTCTGAAACTGTAAAGAAAAATCTTAAAAGCGAGCGTTTCAGCGACGGCCTTAAGTTTTGGCAAAATATGTATATACCTGTAGTCATAGCAATGTCCGCATCACAGGATGTGGTGAAGGCTATAAGGAGCGGCTGGTTGGCGATCACGTGCGGTATCACACTCACGGTGCTCAGCCTTTGCCTTGTCCCTTTCGTCAGCAGAATATCCTCTTCAAAAAATAAAACGAAAGAGGGGGGCAGGAACTGATGGAACTTATTGAGATCCTCGAGAAGGTACTGGTAAAGAATTCTCTCGTGACCGCCTTCGCCGTAGTAGGACTTGTCACATTATCCTCCTACACTCTTTCAAAATATTTGACAAAGGGAAAGCTTAATGGATCTTCGATAGCTATCCTGTTTGGCCTGTTAATGGCATATGTAGGAGGCAGAATGACCGGAGGGAGCAAGGGTATATCAGATATTCCGGTCTTTGCAGGGATAGGTCTGCTGGGCGGTTCTATGATGAGAGATTTTACGATAGTTGCCACGGCTTTCGGAGCCGACTTCAACGAACTGAGGAAATCAGGCCTTGCAGGTATTGTCTCACTTGTCCTTGGAGTTTTGTTCTCTTTCACCATAGGGGCGATCTTTGCCTGGTTTGGCGGTTACACTTCTGCAGAGGACATTGCGACTATAGGAGGGGGAGCCGTTACATTCGTTGTCGGTCCTGTGACGGGAGCGGCACTGGGTGTTGATTCTTCCGTTATTGCACTATCAATAGGGATCGGCGTGATCAAATCGATATCGGTTATGGTCATAACTCCGCTTGTCTCAAAGGTGATCAGAATAGATTCCCCAAGAGAAGCGATCATCTTCGGAGGCCTTCTGGGAACGACGAGCGGGACATCTGCGGCAATGGCAGCCATTGATCCATCACTGGTGCCTTATGCGGCTATGACGTCTACCTTCTATACCGGCCTGGGCTGCCTTGTCTGCCCCTCTGTTCTTTACTTTGCAGTAAGAGCTATTTTGTAAATAAGTGATATCATTTTTAAAGTTTTAATGAGGAGGTCTTTGAATGGCTAAGTATGATTTTGATGCATATATTGAACGCCGCGGAACAAGTTCAATGAAGTGGGATCTTATGGAAGAACGTTTCGGAGATCCTGATCTGCTGCCCTACTGGGTCGCGGACATGGATTTTAAATCCCCACCGGAGGTCATAGAGGCGATAGAGGATAAACTCAGGCATGGGGTACTTGGTTATCCTGTCGTAAAGGAGAGCCTTATAGAATCGATAGTAAACTGGGAGAAGGTCCGTCATGGATGGAGCTTTGATAAAAGTGCGGTAAGTTGGGCTCCCGGCGTTGTTGGAGGACTTGCCTTCGCTATAGAGGCTTACACGAAACCCGGCGACGGAATAATACTTCAGACACCCGTCTACCCGCCCTTCTTCGAGATAATAGAGACTTCGGGACGGCACGTTGTTAAAAATCCTCTGAAACGGGAGGGCGACAGGTTCGTAATGGATATTGAAGGTCTTGAGAAACTTGTGACCCCGACATGCCGCACGCTTATATTCTGCAGCCCGCACAACCCCGTCTCCCGTGTATGGACTGAGGATGAGCTTGAAAAACTTGCCGAACTTGCAGAGCGCAAGGATATGCTGATCCTTTCGGATGAGATCCACCAGGACATAGTCTTCAGCGATGCGAAGCATACATGTTTTGCTAAACTGCCTAAGATGGAAAAGCGCACTGTAACATTCATAGCACCAAGCAAAACATTTAACCTGGCCGGACTTGCATCATCGGTTGCGATAATACCTGATCATTCTTTGATGGAACAGTACAAGTCAGTACTCGTCAGGTTCCATCTTTCAAGGTTGAATGCCATGGGCCTCGTGGCCATGGAGGCAGCTTACAGCAAGTGCGCAGATTGGGCCGATGAGATGGTCGCCTATCTGGAGGGAAATAGGGACTATGCCGAGAAATTTGTAAAAGATCGCATGCCTAAGGCAAAAATGGACCATCCGGAGGGGACATACATATTCTGGATAGATTTCCGTGGTTATGGTTTTGACGAAAAGACGCTGCAGGAATTTCTGGTGAAGGAAGCCAGGGTCGCACTAAACAAAGGCGTGGACTTTGGGGAAGAGGGCGAGGGATTTGCGCGTCTCAATGTTGGAACCACGAGAAAACAGCTTACAGAGGGGCTGGAGAGGATAGCAGCTGCTCTGGAGAAAAGAGAAAATAGCTGAACAAAAATAGAGGAAAAAAAACAGCTGCCGGCGATAACGTCGGTAGCTGTTTGATAGAAGATTATTTGAGGAGTGGTTTGACCTCTGCGGGGACTTTGGTCTTATCGCCAAATGAGCTTGGTCCTACGACGTCCTGTCCCATGTTCTGGAATACCGGGAGTCCGCCTTTGGGGTCAAGAACGAATTTCACGAAATCCATGGCGCCTTTATTGTTGGGTGCTGTCTTCGGTATGGTAAGACCATAAACGATAGGCTCGCCCTTTACAGTCATTTTTGTGCCGGGCTCTTTTCCTGACAATTGA
>JAAZCN010000287.1 GCA_012513245.1 Synergistaceae bacterium
CCATTTGTTGCACGTTTGATGGAGGGGAGCCTTCTCGAGGTCGACCCCGGGATAGTTGAGGCGGCAAAGTCATTTGGTGCCAGTGACATGCAGATAGTATTTGGTGTAATGGTCAAGGAGGCAATGCCCTCCATAGTGCTCAATTGGGCAGTAGTTGCCATCAACCTTCTCGGGTACTCGGCAATGGCAGGAGTAGTCGGAGGGGGCGGTCTGGGAGACCTGGCCATCAAGTATGGATATAACAGATTCCAGACAGACGTAATGATCTATTCTGTTGCGATACTTATCATTATCGTACAGCTGATACAGTCAGTGGGAAATAGAGTTTACGAAAAGATAAAGTAACTTCCGATGATTTCGGGATCTTTTCAGGGAGGTGGAGCCTATAGATAATGGAAGCGACATGTACGATATGTGTGAAGCTGTAAGAAGAACATCGTGCGATCATGCAGCGATGACGACCCGCGGGGCTCTGCCCCTTAATAAGGAAGGACGGTAATTGACATGAAAAAACTTGCAATAGCTATTTTACTATCTCTGATAATTCCAACAGCTCTTTTCGCGGCTGAAAAGACTATAACAATAGGAGTTACTCCCTTTCCCCACAAGGACATAATGGTCGTGGTCAAGGATCTTCTCAATAAAGAGGGATATGATCTCAAAATAAAAGAATTCACTGACTATGTGACGCCCAACACAGCTCTTGCCGAGGGCAGCCTTGATGCAAACTTTTTCCAGCATGTACCATACCTTGAAAACACCAATAAAGAAAAAAAGCTGGACCTTGTATGGGTGGCAAAGGTACACATAGAACCGCTGGGTCTCTATTCCCAGAAGATCAAGAAGTTGAGCGAACTTAAAAACGGAGCCCAGATCGCCATCCCCAACGACGCTACAAACTGCTCAAGGGCACTTCGCCTTCTTGAGAAAAACGGGCTTATAAAGGTCAAGGCGGGAGAGCTTGTCACAGCCAAGGATATTACAGAAAATCCCAAAAAGATAAAAATCAGGGAGATAGAGGCCGCGCAGCTTCCAAGAACGCTTCAGGACGTAGACGCGTCTGTGATCAACACTAATTTTGCAGTGGAGGCAAAGCTCATCCCGACAAAAGACGCGATCATTATCGAGGGCAAGGATTCTCCCTATGCCAATGTTATCGCAGTGAGGGCGGCGGACAAAAACAGCCCCGCTGTTAAGGCTCTAATAAAAGCCTCGAATTCCAAAGAAGTCAAAAAATACATTGAGACAGAGCTCGTGCCCAAGGGGATAGTCCCGGCCTTCTAAGCTGTAACTTATCAGAGGCACAGCAATTTGGAAAAATATATATAAAAAGGAGAGGTCTTTTCTGCCTCTCCTTTTTATATATCAGTCAAAGATCTTATCTTTAGAAATAGAGCTCGTACTCCTGCGGTGTTGGAGCGTTATAAATGTACCTGGCTTCAGCCTTTTTGGCTTCTATCCAAAGCTCGATAAGCTTTTCGGGGAAAACAGGAGCAAGATACTCCATATCATTTTCAAGCCCTTTCAGGACTGAGTTGAGGTCAAGCGGAAAGGTGAGTTCTTCCTTTGCGTCCTGCGACTGATAGCCCAATGCTACAGGGTCAAGCCTCTTTAATATCCCGTCTGTTCCTGCAAGGACCATAGCAGAGAGGAAGAAATAAATATTTGCCGACGCATCACCGGTACGATATTCTATACGGGTCTCTTCTTTGCTGACGTATGCGGGGATCCTCACAGCCGCGGCACGGGATCCCTTCGCGAAGGTCGCGCTTACCGGGGCTTCATAGCCGTGCACCAGGCGTCTGTAGCTGTTTGTGCTTGGGCATGCGAAAGCAAGGAGGCTTCCTGAGAGGCTGTGTTTAAGAATGCCGGCTGTGTAGGAGAGTCCGGCTTCTGAAAGATCAAAAAGCTCCTTGCCCGGGAAAATAGATTTCCCTTTCTTCTCAAGGAACTGGTGTACATGCATACCGTTTCCGGGCATTTTATACAACGGCTTGGGCATAAAAGTAACGTATAGCCCCATCTCTTCTGCGACCTGTTTGATTATCCACTTGGCGAGCGAGACCTGATCTCCTGCCTTTTCGATATCCATAAAATCAAGCTCTATCTCAAGCTGTGATATCGCAACTTCGTGATGGTGATACTTTACCGGGATCCCTATAACTTCCATTAGACTTACAGTCTTGTTTCGGAAATCCATATATTTGTCCTCCGGAGGCATCCGGTGGTATGCCTTGTGAGGATCAAGCCTTGGGGCCACAGAGAAACCCTCTCCCATGCCCTCCGATGATGTGACTCTGTATGCGGCATGGTCCTTACCGGTCGAATATTCAACATCTTCGAAGACATAATATTCAAGTTCGACCAGGACCTTGGCGTTGTCTGCCACGCCTTCTTTTTTGAGAAACTCCTTTGTTTTCCTGACAACGTTCCTTGGATACTGGTCAAAGACCTTTCTGTCCGTCGAGACAACATCGCACAGAACGTGCACCATTCTGTAGTCTCCCCTGATCTCAAAAAAAGCGGTCGACATATCCGGAATTGCTACCATATCAGAGTTATTTACTTTAGCGTATCCATAGTTGGATGCGTCAAATCCAATGCCCTCGTTGAGAATTTTTTCGCTTGCGTATGTTCCGGGAAGAGATACGCTTCGTATATTTCCATATATGTCTATCATTAATAAGTTTACAAAATCGGCATCTTCCAGTCTTCCGTTGTAACGTTCAAGCTGCATTTGCTACCCCTCCGTGTATCGACATAATTTGTGACCCAGCCCTTAAAATTGTGGCGGAACAGCAGGAAGTTTATCACGTGCGGAAAAATATGGAAACAATAAAATAAAAACCTGTCCCAGGTCCGACCATCACGACAGATGGGCCTGAACTGTAACAGGATGAGAAATTAGAATAAAAAAGAGAGCAGGTCCCCGACGGGGATCTGCTCTCTTTTTTAGAGATTATTTTTATGATGATCCTATGCTTTGTCTAACTTGAGGGCATTAAGTCCCTCTCTTACCATTAGAACGGCAAGGACCAGGAGTACTGCAGATATTCCTGCCAGTGCGTAATTCGGGTCGGAGCTCATCATTGTAGTTTTGATCTCTATGACAAGTCCTGCCATGCTCGTAACAAGCATGAACCAGAATGGGACCAGAAGGAAAGTCGCTTTTTTCTTAAGACCGCGGATGATCCATACAGCAACACCAAGAAGGGCAAGAGCCGCGACCAGCTGATTGGAAGCCCCGAATACCGGCCATATCATTCTCCATGCGGCTATGACATTGCCCGATGCGTCTGTTGTCTTTACATAGACGAGTCCCAACGCAACAGCGATCGCTATCACAGTGGCAAAGTATTTGCCTATCCTGCCGCCTGAAAATTCCTGGATCTGATAACGTGCGAGTCGTGTAGCCGTGTCAAGAGAAGTCAGCAGGAATCCGTTGATCGCAATGGCTCCCAGCCGCGTCCCAAGTACAGGGTCTATGCCGACTATAGTACAGAACTGTCCGAATCCGGCTGCAAACGTTCCGACAGGTCCGCCTTTCTGAATGCCGCCTGCTACCATCAGTGTACCGATAGCGATGACCGCCACGAGTCCCTCAAGAAGCATCGCGCCATATCCTACAGGGAGAGAATCCCTTTCATGGCAGAGCTGTTTTGAAGTCGTTCCGCTTCCAACAAGAGAGTGGAAGCCGGAGATAGCGCCGCATGCTACGATTACAAAGAGCATTGGCCACATGTGAAGTTTTGAAAGACCAAAATATTTAACGTTGTCAGCAATCATCGGGATAGCCCCGCTGTCCATTTTAGCTCCGAAGATCATTCCTATCGCACCTATACCAACTGCGAAGTAAAGGAAGAAGGAAGCCAAATAGTCTCTGGGCTGCAGGAGAAGCCATACAGGGAGCACCGAGGCAGCCAGAATGTATATTGCGAGGAAGATGTTCCACTGGTCGCCTGAATGGGTGAAAATTGCTGCGACGAAGGGCCAGTCTCCTCCTTTGACTGAGCATACAGCTATTATTGCAAGCATAAAAAGAGTAACCATTTTGAAGTTAAGGTTGAAACGGTATATAAGAAGACCGGAGATCATTGCAAGAAGGATGTACATGCATCCCACGAATGCAACTACAGGGTCTGTCACAAACGTGGCTGTCGTCAGAACAAGGAAAACCGCGACGACAAGTATCAAAGAAAGGATCGTGAACCCAAGGAATAGTTTTTTGCCGGTTTCTCCGATCCAACGCTCAATTACTGTTCCTACGGATTTGCCGTCATGACGCATAGAAGAGACAAGTGATCCCATGTCATGAGGGCCTCCGAGGAATATCGAACCGAGGACGCACCACATTATCGTAGGCAGCCATCCGAATATTGATGCGGCGGTGATCGGTCCTACGATCGGTCCTGCTCCCGCTATTGACGAAAAGTGGTGGCCAAGGACCACTGCCGGGTGTGCCGGGCAATAGTCTATGCCGTCATTAAGCCTTTCAGCCGGTGTGGGAGTTTTATTGTCCAGGTTGAAGACCCCCGCCAGAAAATCCCCGTAAAATTTATAAGCTATCACAAAAAGAACTACAGAAACGATAAACATAATAGGGAACATAAACAGCACCTCCTATGAAGTTATTATCCGTTCTTTGGCAGGTTCTTAAAGAACCACTTTCAGGGATGTTTCGGGCCTACCACCTCCTCTGCCTTGTTAACAAGATATGCCAGATCCTCAATTATTTTTGGAGGATCATCTCCGGGCCTGTAGATATGGATCTCAATAAATCCTCTAAAGCCCATCAAAAAGGATTTCTTTCTAGTGAAGTACCTGCCTTCTCTTTTAACAAAGAGGAAGCGCTGGGACATAAGATCGGGCTCTGATGCAGATGTCATAAATATTCTTTTGGGATCTCCCGGTTTATATTTCCATACTATATAGTCGTCAACATAATATCTTGCTATCTCTCCGATAAGCCCCGATTTTACAAGGCTGACGCGCCTTTTAAGACCTTCTGCCGAACCGTTCTTCCATGGCTCAAAGCGCCATTCATTCCATATCTCTTTTGCTTCAGACAGATAAGAGAGATCTTCCAGAGCGTACACCTCCACAACATCGGTATTAAGTTGCATTAATATGAGCAAGTAACTGAAAATACGATACACCAAAGTTTTAGAATTATCAAATAATTTTTTAAAAAATAACGAAACAATATCGATTTATATATAGCCGATTTATATTTAATGACTCAACTTTCCCACATGTTTTTGATAGGGTCGTTTTCCGTCATAAAAACATATTAGATCAACAATAGTGCTCGAACCATTTCGAGTGCGCTTTGAGATAGGGAAGCGAGTGACTTTGGCTATAACTAAGTGAGTAACCTAGAACAAGGACCTGGGGACCTGAATAAATAATTTTAATAATTTAAAAGTCAAACCAAAAGACACTGGTTCCCCGTTAAGTTGCGTCCGGGGATGACGGAGGGGGGCATAGTTCAGATTCGTTTTATGAGCGACATACGATTACACAGAGGGATTTTTTTAGGCTTCTAACAACTGCTTGCCCAGGGCTTGCCAACGCTTGCCTATTGCTTGCCCTTTTTAATAACAATCGTTTGACCGCAATTACAATTGCTTCACGCGACCGTATTGGTCGCAGTTTCACAATTGTCCTGTTGGGGATGGCAAAGAGGGTCGTTTTTGAGGTTTAACAATTGATTTGCAATCGATTTGCAACTGACTCCCCAACCGACTCCCCCTCTGTGTCAAAATA
>JAAZCN010000288.1 GCA_012513245.1 Synergistaceae bacterium
ATAGTCGTATCTTCCATCCTCCACGAGATATTTTATCAACTGCCTTGCTCGTGGATACTGCTGCACCTCGTCAAATATAATGACCGACGACCTTTTGTGGAGCAATGTAGAGTAGAAGGCGGAAAGCTTCGCGAAAAAAAGATCCAGATTCGAACTGTCATATGCAAACAAATCAAGGATCTCCACCGGTGCGTTCCCAAAGTCGATCATTATATAACTCTCGTACTCGTTCTCAGCGAATTGCCGGCAGAGGAAGCTTTTTCCAACTCGTCTCACACCGTCGATCATAAGTGCGCTGGTCCCTCTGCTCTTATTCTTCCACTCCAACAAACGGTCATACAGTTTTCGTTTGAGGACGACATCATCCTTTTCCTCGGTCATGGCAGCTCTCACTCCTCGCAGAGAATTTACTAGGTATAAACGCACCATAGCACCTTTATCACGAAAAGGCAAGTTCGACAAATGGTAATCAGCACGAAAAAGCAAGTTCGCTAGGCAATAATTTACACGAAAAAGCAAGCTTATGGAAGGCATAGCCGCTGAGATATGTCGTGATCTGCTTCTCCGCAGCCGGGAGGCTGCAATTTCTCCGCGGATGTTCTCTCCGCCCGCATTTAACAATTGCTTGCCAACTGCTTGCCCATGCTTGCCGACCGCTTGCCGCCGGTGCCCTTTCCGGCTGCCGACGACGACATGCAGTTATGTCAATTGTGTAGGGCTGACCCCTTTGTTACAGCGGGATTTCGTGATAAATTGGCGTGGTGAGATCATGACCGGCCAAGTTATATGCTTCAAGGGCATTGATTATGATATTATGATGGTAGGCCCGTTCGAGAAGTATAAAAGTGATATTATGACTTATTGCAAGCAAAAACGTAGGTACCCTGCTTTTGGGTTACCTATAGAAATTGAATTTTCAAAGAACATTCTGAGTTATGTGCGCTGTTTTCCATAAAAAGTGAGTATTTGAAATGTAAATAATGAATTGGACCGTTTTAGAATGGCAACTATTCGGTGGTGAAATATTCGTTGGAGGTACACTATGGATAAGGAGACTGCAATTAAACTATTTGAAGATAAAAGAGTTCGTGTTTTATGGAATGAAGATCAAGAAAAATGGTTTTTTTCGATTGTCGACGTTGTTGAAGTGTTGACTGGAACAGACCGACCTCGAAAATATTGGAGTGACCTAAAATCGAAGCTTACATCTGAAGGAAGTCAACTGTCCGAAAAAATCGGACGGTTGAAAATGAAAGCAGAAGATGGAAAAATGCGTTTGACTGATATTGCGGATACTGAGGAAATTTTAAGGCTCATCCAATCGATACCATCACCCAAAGCTGAGCCGTTTAAAATGTGGCTTGCGAAGGTAGGCAGTGAAAGAATAGATGAAACTGCTGATCCAGAGCTTGCAATAGAACGTGCCCTGGAAACATATCTGAGGAAAGGCTATTCAAAAGAATGGATTGACCAAAGGATAAAAACAATAGAAGTCAGAAAAGAACTGACGGATGAATGGGATAGTCGAGGTGTGCAAAAGGGCGTTGAATATGCAATCTTAACTGATGAGATTACAAAAGCGTGGGCAGGATTAAGTACAAAGGAATATAAGAATCTCAAA
>JAAZCN010000289.1 GCA_012513245.1 Synergistaceae bacterium
CATTTTAAAACTACTTTTTTTTGTATCTTCCATTTTAAATCTCCTCTCTTTTGTTTAATTACTCAACTTTCCCACCTGTTATTACTAGTGGATTTAAAACTTCTGTTTCTCGTTTTCGCCACACACGTTCTGAGCGAAGACACTTGTAACTTTAAAATCTTAAAGTCACTGGTTTTCCGATCTCAAAGCGCATTCGAAATAGTTCAGGCGCTATGGTAAACTTAACATGTTCCTCGTTCGAGGAACAGCGCCTTCCTGATCAAAAGCATGCGGGAAAGGTTGTTATTTTGTATTCACATATACAACAATAGAAAAAAGCCCCCCCCCTGAAACCTTCAGTTTGGGGGCTCTTCTTGTATTTGAAACTACCGGTCTATCTCGTTTATCTCAACATCCGGAATATACTGCTTAAAAATTTTCTTGAGACCTTCAATCTGATTTCTTTCAAAAAGCACTTTCCACCCTAAAACATCTCTTTCCAGGAATACCATCGTCACATCTCGTTTATGCATTAGGGTTATGAATTGCATCTCTTCCCATTTCATTATCTCCCTGTGATGGGTGATCCAGGTGTGAGTCTCCTTAACCACTCCCAGTGGGGATACATAAACGAGTTTCTGATATTTGAGCGCGAAGAAGCTTGCAAAACCCAATATAATATTCGGCAAAGCCTTATCTGCTATTCCCAGTGAATAATATTTCCAGAGCGTGCCTCCTATAAGATAGACGCCTATCGCTGCAAACGCCGCAGTCTTATAGTTGTTTGCAGTCCTTCCTGACATGGAGACTAGGAGACTTTCAAGTTTCGGCAGTTTTCCCTGCACTTTAAACGGCTCTTGCCTTGTTAAACCAGATCCGCAGGACGTGTCTTTCCGCCCTTTACGGGTTCCCCATCCTTGCCGCGCCAGAAAATACCTATGCCCATGTAGGTCATAGCTATTGCCACGAGCGGGTTGAGGTAGTTGAGGAATGCGTAAGGAGCATACTCAAGCGTGGGGACTCCCAGGACTGTAGCGTGGTAAGCACCGCAAGTGTTCCACGGGATAAGAACTGAGAGCAGTGTACCGGAGTCTTCCAGCGAGCGGGAGAGCATCCTCGGGTGAAGTCCCTTGTCGTCAAACGCAAGCTTGAACATACGTCCGGGCATTGCTATTGCGAGATACTGGTCACCGAGAAAGACATCACATACAAAACATGAGAGGATGGTCGCCGTTACCATTCCACCGACTGTCTTGATGGGTTTCATTATAGCTTCGAGCATTACCTTGAGGAATCCACAGACTTCCATGACGGAACCGAAGGTGAAGGCGCAGAGGATCAGGGAGATCGTCCAGTTCATCGACTGCAGACCGCCGCGTTCCATAAGTTCGACTACGTCGTTGGCAGCCTCTGCTGCTATATCAGGCGCAATTGTCATGCCATTTGCAGATAGGATAGCTGCAAGTGCGGCCGCGTCCTCTGAGGCTCCGGCTATCTCTGCTGAGATAGAAGGTGTATAGCCATACTGCATGATGTTCAGTATGTCACCAACTCCTACTCCCTGTATTACAGCGAAGACTACCGCTACAAGGATACCGGCATAGAGGCTTGGAAGAGCCGGCTTACGGGCGGCTGAAAGTCCTATGACAACGAGAGGTGCAAGAAGCGCGATCGGACTGATCCAGAACTCTGCATCCATAAGTGCCTTGAGGGCTTCGATCTTCCCAAGATCGAGTGTACCCCCACCATATTTAAATCCGATAACTATTGTTATAACAGAGACGATAACATAGGTCGGGGCTGTCGTCCAAAACATTGCCCTGATGTGCTGAAAAAGGTCTGTACCGGCAACTGCAGGGGCCAGGTTTGTCGTATCAGATAGAGGTGACATTTTGTCTCCGAAGTATGCTCCTGAAATGATGACGCCTGCAGTGATAGGAGCAGGGATACCTAGTCCAAGAGCGATGCCCATAAGAGCGATACCGACTGTTCCTGATGTTCCCCATGAGGTGCCTGTTGAAAGTGCGACGACTGAACAGATAATGAGCGTTGCAAAAAGGAATATCCCCGGGCTCAGTATTGAGAGCCCGTAGTAAATCATCGTCGGGACAACTCCGCTTGCTATCCATGTTCCGATGAGCGGACCTACTGTGTAAAGGATAAGGCATGCCTGCATGCCTGTCATGATACCGTCAACAATCCCTTTTTCAATGGTATCGTAATCATATTTAAGATAGAAAACCCCAATAAAACCTGCAAGGATAGCGCCAAGGATAAGTGAGATGTGGATGTCAACTTCCCAGACGAGAACACTGAATATAATCAGGACCGCAACCGCAAGAAAAACAAGAATGGCCAGTGCTAATGATGGTTTACGTGGCTCCATAACGATACAACTCCCCTTTCTGTAATTTAAAAAAGTTAGAAAAAGTAAATAGGAAATAAAATTCGAAAAATCTTTTAATCAGCCAACCACCTCCGTATTTTGAATATCACAATCGTAGAAATCGGCGGGCATTAAGTTTAACGCTACAAAGGAAATGGATACTGTTTTTATTACCTGTCTGACTAATTCTACTACCTTAACAACTAATCTGTCTACTCTTGCACGTTCTACAAATATCTCCATTGAGCAAATACCGACATGGCTTATAGTTTTAAAAAACCGGACCATTGCATAATATTGTTTGACAGTATCCCAACGTTAATATAGTATCTATCTTCCTAGTTGGAAATCAGACTGCACCTTGGAGGTATAGTCATGAGTGTCTCAATAAAGATCCTGGTCGAGGGGTCACTTTGTATTGCATTGTCCATAGCGCTTTCTTTTGTGAAATTGTTTGCCCTTCCTCAGGGAGGCTCTGTAAGCTTAGGGATGCTTCCGATCTTTATTTTTGCAATAAGAAGAGGAGGAACGGCAGGAATATCCGCC
>JAAZCN010000043.1 GCA_012513245.1 Synergistaceae bacterium
GATCAGACTATTGGGAACGGACTCCCGGGCCCGGTTTCAAAACACGTTCATAAACTTTTTCTCTCAAATCTTGAGAGATGGATGTAATAAACATCAGAGGCGAAAACTATAAGGTTTCGCCTCTGATGTTTATATGGTATCAAAACCACATTCTGCGGTAATATCAGAAGGCTCCGGCTCTTATAACTTCAATGCTGCAAGCGTCTCTGTATATTCGTCATGCATTTTGAACGTACCGGCAACAACCGGCAAAGTAAGCCTTTTTTTATGGATCGACATTCCCTTGCAGATAGCCGGATTTTCCTCACAGGCTTTTACCGCTCCCTGAGATGCTATCTGAACGCCGTAACTAACTGTGGCGTTTGAAAGTGCTATGGCCGAGGTCCTTGGATAGGCGCCGGGCATATTTGCGACACAGTAATGCACTACTCCCTCTTCAATAAAAACCGGGTCGTCGTGGGTCGTTGGATGAGAAGTCTCGCCTATGCCGCCCTGGTCGATGGCAACATCTACAAAAACGGATCTTGGCCTCATCGATTTGATATGTTCTCTTGTGACAAGCTTGGGAGCCTTTGCTCCTCCCGGAAGAAGGACTGCACCGATCACAAGATCCATATCTTTTATGATACTGCTGATCGTCATGGCATCGCTGTACATAGAAACACAGTTTGAAGGCATTACATCGGAGAGATAGGCCAGCTTCCTGTGATTGATATCTGCTATCGTAACTTTTGCTCCCAGACCCGAAGCAACTTTACCTGCGTTAACTCCAACTGTTCCCCCTCCAATGACAAGCACATTCGCGGGAGAAACTCCCGGCACTCCCATAGGAAGAAGTCCGCTTCCGCCATAAGGCCTTCCCATGTAATAAGCTCCCATGATGACCGACATTCTGCCCGCCACCTCGCTCATAGGCTGGAGAAGAGGGAGTCCCCACTCCTCAGATACAAGCTCATATGCTATACATGTAGCCCCGGATCTCAGACATGCATTGGTAAGATCCTCGTTTGCCGCAAAGTGGAAATATGTGAAAATGATCTGGGAATCTCTCATTAATTGATACTCCGGTTTTAGTGGTTCTTTGACTTTAACTATCATATCCGCTGTTTCCCAAATTTTTTCAGCTGAAGCCAAAATTTTGGCCCCTGCAGCAACGTATTCATGGTCATTAAAGCCGGCTTCTGTGCCTGCGCCTGTTTCAACAAAGACCTCATGTCCTGCCCTCACATAGGTGGAGGCAGACGCAGGTGTAAGTCCCACCCTGTATTCACGGTTCTTGATCTCTTTAGGACATCCGATCTTCATATCTAATATCATCTCCCCTTTAGAAAAGATAATAAAAACTGCTACGAGCAAAGCATATCACAATATTCAGAATATTACATTATGTGCTAATGTTGGGCTGTTTATAAATCACAGCTCGAAAAAATCGGTTTAATAAAAATACGTGAAGGAGATAAAACTTGTATGAGAGAAACAAGGAAAGGACAGAAGTTTTCACTCCTGTCCTTTCCTTGTTTCTCTGTGATTTTTGTTTTTATAAGGTTTTAGTCGTCGTAATTCTTTCCGTCGTTACCGGCTTTGCCGGGCGCATTCTTCACGGTGTAGTCAGCTCTCTTGCCCATGACTTTTCTGTCCGGCGAAGCATTATGGTCCGGACGGCGTGACATGACCATTGCAACAGCATCTGCGCTTCCTTCCGCTCCAAACGCTACGATGAATCTCTCTGCCCAGTACTGCATTTCATCGACTATCCTGTCGATAATTGGCTGTGGCTCTGCCATGATCCTGTCGCAGAAGGGAAGGTTGAGTTTTTTGTAATCTCCGCTTTTTCGGTTCATTCCCTTGGCGTCACCGGCAGCGACCATCTCGTTCCAAAGCTCTGTAGATATGCCCCTATCGGCTTCTTTTTTATAGGTTCCTCCTTCAGTGATGGCATTTCCTGTGTCAGGATCCATCTTGATGCCAAAATAGACGTTTTGGAACAAGGTGGCGACATTGCCCTTACGGATACCGTACTTTCTGAAGGTCGAAACTTTGTCCAGAGGTGTCCCGGATATGCCATGCTGAGCTATTGTCACGCCATAAGGCTCTATAACATCAGCTATTTCCTTTGTTCTCTTGAGGTCTATGCCCTCCATCTGACCGACTGTCGGGTCATATGTTCCATGGAGGCTGCCATTTGAGATCGCCAGATAGTCAGGGAATATTCCCCAGGCATTTAGACCGCCAATATAATAACCGGCCTCTTCTACTGTGGAAAGTTCTCCGGGGCCCTTGATCTCCCCTACTTCGACCTCAAGCCCAAGTTCAGAAGGCAGCCAGCCGGCGAGTGATCTCGTAGCAACAAAGTTGTCGTAATCATCAAGGTGTGAAGCATCGATCGCAACTGAGGTGAAACCATTGACAAGTATTTTTGAAAGATGACCAACTCCCTTAAGGACATCTTCCTGACCTTTGATGGCATAGTGGTCTACATGGAGACCAAATACCGCTCCGTGCCCCATTTCTGATGAGTACTTGAGAGCATAATCCGGAATGTTGTCATAATTTGCCCCGCAATAGGTCGATTCTGACTTAGCAAGTTCTATCAAAATCGCTGCGTTCTTCTTTTTTGCTGCCTGCAGAACAGCTTTTATTACCAAAGGATGTCTGGCGTTGGCGGCAAGAACGATAGAATCGACTTCTTTTGCAGCAACGACTATATCCCTCCCACTTACAAGCCCCATGCCCTCACCGCCAAAACGAGCCTGTACGTTTAACGGCCTTTTTTTCAACAGTTCCTGATAAGCTTTGCTATTTACATCCATAGGAATCTCCTCCTGGCTGGAATATTTATATTTTGTTACTCTGTTAATTGTATCCCAACAAATGATTAATGCAAGTTCATCATGATTAGTAACTACACTTGTTCGCTCTGCCTTCCCATAAACAAATTTCGGCTATAAAGCTCAATATTTAGAACTCGTATTCTTCTCCCGGATCAAGGATCTTTACTGCAGTAAACATTTCGCCGACAAGTCTCGCAAATTCCTCCGGATCCGCTTCGATCCTTGGAAATGTATTGTAATGCATTGGTATGACCACTCTGGGTTTTATCATTTTAACAGCCCTGGCGGCATCCCGGATATCCATAGTGTAGTAGCCACCTATTGGAAGAAGCGCCACGTCGATGTTTTCATCTTCGAGCAGTATCATCTCCATAGTGAGGCCGGTGTCGCCGGAATGATATATTTTTTTGCCGTCAATTTCTATTACAAAACCACAGGCAACACCTCCGTAACGGACCTCGTCGCCCTCTACTATCGGGCATCCGTGCCATGCCGGGGTAAGTTTGACCTTTCCGAATGAAAAGGCCGCCCTTCCGCCAATATGCATACCCTCAGTTCTTATGCCCTTTGAAGATAGGTAGCCGGCAAGTTCGTTACAGGTGAACACAACTGCATCATTTCTTTTGGCTATCTCTATTGTGTCGCCCATGTGGTCACCGTGCCCGTGGGTGAGAAATATTGCGTTGATGTCTTTGAATTCTTCCGGTTTTGCTGCCGCATTGGGATTGCCCTCAAGGAAGGGGTCTATCAGAGCCTTCAGACCCTCTCCTTCAATATAAAAGGAGCTGTGTCCAAGAAAACGGATCTTTGCCATTTGTCATCCCTCCAGTCTGTTTTTCTTCTTAAATTATACCCCATTAGAATAAATCTCCGTTTTTGCGCACATCAAAAGGCCGGGCTCCCGAATATACTCCCGGGAGCCCGGCCTGTCGTTTTATGTTATTTCAGAGGTTTAGAGCAAAAGAGGATCGACTGTTTTTATCGCAAGTTCATCGAGCTGTTTCCGGTCAACAACGTTTGGTGCATCTGTCATGGGACACTGCGCCTTCTGATTTTTAGGGAATGCCATAACATCTCTGATCGATCTGCTTCCGCATATAAGCATCACAAGTCTGTCAAGGCCAAGTGCTATTCCGCCGTGGGGCGGTGTTCCGAAGCTCAGGCCTTCGAGTAGAAAGCCGAAGCGCTCTTTTGCTGCTTCCGGCGTAAAATTAAGCGCCTGGAAAGCTTTTGCCTGCACCTCAGGGTTGTGTATCCTTATTGAACCTCCGCCTATTTCGTTTCCGTTAAGCACAACGTCATACGCACGTGAACGTACCCTGCCGGGTTCTGTAAGCAGATATTCCATATCCTCGTCCATCGGGGCAGTGAAAGGGTGGTGAACTGCAGTATATCTCCCTGTCTCGTCATCCCATTCAAAGAGCGGAAATTCAGTGACCCAGATAAATTTAAATGACCCTTCGACCATTCCTCTCTCTTTGCCAAGCTCAAGGCGGATCTGTCCAAGTATTTCACAGGCCTTGCGCCAATTTTCATCAGCCATTATGAAGAGAGCATCGCCGTCCTCAATTTCCGAGAGATCCCTGAGCAGGGATATTCTACCTTCGTCAAGGAATTTGACAAGCGGTCCCTTGAGTTCTCCCTCTTTTATCTGGAAATTTGCCATGCCTTTTGCCCCAAGCGTCTTTGCCCTGTTTTCCAGATCAGAGAGCTCTTTACGGGAAAGCGAAGCCCCTCCGGGAAGTCTTAGCCCTTTGATAGTCCCACCTTTTTCGATCAGAGGAGCGAAGGGGTTCTCTCCTCCTTCAAAGACTTTTCCAAGATCCGTCATCTGCATGGGGATCCTAATATCAGGCTTGTCGCTGCCATAAAGATCCATTGCCTCTTTCCATGTAAGTCGGGAGAAAGGAGTCTCGACCTCCGCTTCAAGGATCTCACAGAAAAGCCCCGCAAGGTATTCTTCCGTTATTTTCATTATGTCTTCTTCGGTAATGAAGCTCATCTCAACATCTATCTGAGTAAATTCAGGCTGCCTGTCAGCTCTCAGGTCTTCATCTCTGAAGCATTTGACGATCTGCATATACCTGTCGCAGCCGCTTACCATGAGAAGCTGCTTAAACAATTGCGGCGACTGCGGGAGGGCGTAAAATTTTCCAGGATTCACACGGCTCGGCACAAGGTAGTCCCTTGCCCCTTCAGGGGTGGATTTTGTGAGCATCGGGGTCTCTATATCCATAAAACCGTTGTCTCCAAAAAAATTACGGGTAAATCTTGTAACTTTGTGCCTCGTCATAAGATTACTCTGCATTGTCTCACGTCTAAGGTCAAGATAGCGGTATTTAAGCCGCAGGTCTTCGTTCACAGAGTCCGCGTTGTCCATTTCAAAAGGAATAAGCTTTGAAGGGGCCAATATCATGAAATCATCTACAATAAGTTCGACAGAACCGGTTGCAAGTTCGGAGTTTTCTGTCCCATCAGGACGCTGGCGTAATACCCCTTTGACTGCCAAAACATATTCATTCCTTAGAGATGATGCCTTTTTATGGGCCTCAGGGTTTAGTTCAGGGTTAAATACCACCTGCGTTACCCCGGTCTTGTCCCAAAGTTCGATGAATATAATGCCCCCCAGGTCACGGCGGCAGCGAAGCCATCCGTTAAGGACAACTTCTTTTCCTGAATCTTCAAACCTCGGTTCCCCGCAGAACATAGTCCTCTGCCAGGATGAGTCATAGTATCTTTCCATAAAAATCCCTCTTTCAAAAATGATCTGCCAAAAATTGTTCTCTTTCTCAAAGATGAAGAAAACCCCTTATAAATTTAGAAGGGGCTTCATCTGCTTCGGTTCAATATTATTTTAGCTTGTTGATGATCGTCTCAAGACTCAGTTCTTCCTGAGTCCCTTCTTTCAGATCCTTGATCGTAATGATATTTTTGTCGAGCTCTTCGCGTCCGATTATGCACGCATATTCGGCAAAGTTGCCGGCCGTCTTCATCTGGCTCTTCATACTGCGTCCCATGTAGTCCATATCCGCAGAGATTCGGTTCTGCCTGAGTGTGCGGACGAGATTCATGATCTCCATCCTTACCTCAGGTTCAGCAGCAACGACATATACCTTGTTTGAAGGCTCTTTTCCAAAGCTGCAGCCCTGTGCTTCCATTGTAAGCACAACTCTCTCGATACCCGACGCAAACCCTACACCCGGCATGTGCGGTCCGCCAATAGCCTCTGAAAGATTGTCATATCTTCCTCCGCCGCAGACAGCGTTCTGTGATCCAAGGTCTCCTGAGAGTATCTCATAAGCCGTTTTAGTATAGTAATCGAGCCCTCTGACAAGCCTGTTGTCTATTTTCACAACGGCTCCGATACGGTCAAGTCCGTTCTTAAGCTGTTCGAAATGATCCTTGCATTCGTCGCAAAGGTGTTCCATAACAGCCGGCGCGTTTTCAGTTATCTCTTTGCAAATAGAGCTTTTGCAGTCAAGTATTCTGAGCGGGTTTCTGTCATAGCGGTTCTTGCATGTATCACAGAGCTCGTCAAATCTTTCCTTTAGATGTTCCTGCAAAGCTTTTCTATAAACCGGACGGCACTTGGGGCAGCCTACAGAATTAAGAACTACCTGAAGGTTTGAAAGACCAAGGCGTCGATAGAGTTCCATTGAAAAATCTATTACCTCAAGATCAACATAGGCATCCTGCGCTCCGAGGGCCTCTATATCAAGCTGTACAAACTGCCTGTAGCGTCCCTTCTGCGGTCTTTCATAACGGAACATGGGTCCGATCGACCAAAGTTTAGCAGGCTGGGCACCTTTATACATTTCATTTTCCAGATAAGAGCGGACCATAGAGGCCGTAAGTTCCGGCCTTAAAGTAATGCTCCTTCCGCCCTTGTCTTCGAAAGTGTACATCTCTTTTTCTACAACATCCGTAGTTTCTCCGACACCTCTGCTAAAAAGTTCTGTATGTTCAAAAATGGGAAGATGGACTTCCTTGTAGCCGTAATCATCGGCTACATCTCTGCAAATACCTGTTACATAAGCCCATTTCCATGATTCGTCGCCAAGTATGTCTCTCGTTCCACGCGGTGCCCTGATAATGTCCACAACAGCCGCCTCCTGATAAAAGATTTGTATTTATTCTGTTCAAACAGTTATGATACTTCATTATATGCAAACCTTACAAGTAGCAAATTTTTCAATGTTTGTTATAATTGACGTCGTATCATTTCTCAGGGAGTGTTTTTATGAAAAAGATCTTCGCTCTTATTATGGTCATTTTAGTCTTTACGGTTTATACGGATAAAAGCAGCGCTTCACAGAAATGGCAGCCAAAAGAGGGAGAAAATTGGATAGGGATAAATAAAGAACAGCTCAGACTGACTCTTTACAAGGGTCTAGATCCCCTTAAAACATGGCAGATATCCATAGGCAAAGGAAAAGGTCCTGAGAAAAAATCCCGTTTTGACCTCATCACACCATCGGGCACCTTCACCATATACCGCGTAGTGGAAGACGCGAAGAAACTTGTATATGATCCGGCCTGGTTCAATGAACCGGGAGAACCGGAAGCAGGGGTGTACGGATCAAAACTGATATCTTTCTACAACAAGTGGCAGATAGCCATCCATGGGACAAATAATCCATCTTCGATAGGTAAATGGACGACACACGGCTGCATAAGACTTAGGAACAGAGATATCGAACAACTGGTAAAAGATGTTAAACCCAGGATGAAATTAATAATAGTTGAGAAAGATATAAAGATAAAGTTTTACAGAGAATATATATAAAGGAGATGAGTATATCTATGAGCCGCGCATTTGTAAAAGAGGATGACGGAGAACGGGGAAATCTTGTCTCCGACATTCAACACAGAGAGTTAAAAATAGAGTGGCTGAAAATCCAGGAAAAAAAACTGGAAACGCTTCTGAATGACCCTAAATCAAAAAAAATCAAACCGGAAACACTTGAACGTTGGATAAAAGAGACGCGTGAAGATATTGAAAAAACACGAAAAGAGCTCGCTGTTCCGGACTGAGAGCACGTAGTACGGTAAAGCTCCTGTGACATAACAGGCTATTTCAATATAACTTCTCCATTGATCATTGCGTTTATGAAAAAAACCCTTTAAACTGAGCTCGTGTATCCTTATGTCACAATACGGAAGGGATGTGAGACAAAAATTGAAAAAAAACACTGGTGTCTGGTGTGACAGACACATAAACTATTTCAGAAGACCTCTGGCAAGATCCCGCACTCATTATTTATCCTCTCTTAGAAGCGCAGTAGTTTTTTCCACTGCCTCAACGATATATGGCAAACAACTCCGAATATGACCCCCGGAAGAAAAAATCAAGATAACTTTTTAAGGGGGAATAACTGTGAATATAGAAAACAAACCACTCATTGTAGTAGAAAATCTTTGTAAGGGCTTTGAGGACGGTGAAGTGCTGAAGAACGTCAGCTTCACTATTCGCGAGGGTGATCTGGCATCAATAATAGGTCCCTCCGGGTGCGGAAAATCCACCTTTCTGCGCTGCCTCAACTGCCTTGAACTTCTTGATTCAGGCTCGATCTCTATCGCGGGAGTAACAATATCACGCAGACCGGGTCAGGTTCCTGATGAAAAAATGCTTGATATCGCACACGAAATAAGGAGCGAAGTGGGGATGGTCTTCCAAAGTTATAATCTGTTCCCGCACAAAACAATAATGGAGAATATTACGCTCGCTCCCATGGTCGTAAAAAAACAGGCCAAAGACGAAGCTTATGAATTGGCAATGAAGCTTTTGGATAAGGTAGGTCTTAAAGGATTCGCCTCCAAATATCCTTCCACTCTATCCGGAGGTCAGGGACAGAGGGCCGCTATCGCAAGGGCGCTGGCCATGAACCCCAGGGTCATGCTCTACGATGAACCGACATCAGCTCTGGATCCCGAACTCGTCGGAGAAGTCCTCCAGGTTATGAAGGACCTTGACGCAGAGGGAATGACACAGATAATCGTGACCCACGAAATGAAATTCGCAAGAGACGCGTCAGACTACATCATATTTATGGACAATGGCGAGATAGTTGAGTACGATGACGGTGATGTCCTCTTCACTGAACCCAAAAACGAACGGACAAAAGCTTTCCTCCGCCACTTCGTCAACACGGGGGTAGCGTAAAGATGAAAAAAATAGGATTGTTATTAGCCGTAATTATGCTGATAGTATCTTCTGCATGTTCACTGCAGGCAGAAGAAATGAAAGAACTTGTCTGGGGAGGAGACTCTGAAGGTGGCTTCCCTTATATGTTCTCAAACCCAAAAAACACAGATGAACTGATAGGTTTCGAGGTCGATATCGTGGATGCCCTTGCTGAACAGATGGGACGTAAACCGGTCTATGTGAACAATGCCTGGGAAAATTTAATACCCGGGCTCAACAGAAAGCTTTACGATATTTCCATCAACGGTCTGGAAGTGACTCCCGAGCACAAAGAGGCAGTTAACTTTTCAATACCTTACTATAAAACGTTCCTTCAGCTTGCCGTCCGCAAAAACGACAATTCCATAAAGATTCTTGAGGACTGCAAGGGCAAAAAAGTCGGGACCTTAAAAGAGAGCTTTGCGCAGGAACTGCTTGAAGAGGTCGGCGATATCGATATAAGGACATACAACATCGAAGCCAACACTTACGAAGACCTCGCTAACGGAAGGCTCGATGCTGCTTTCTTCGACCACCCGATCGCGCTATATTCAGCAGGCTTCAACCCGGAAATTAAGTTTGTCGGTCCTGAGGTCGGCGAACTTGAATATGCCATTGCTGTGAGGATCGAGGACAAAAAGCTGCTGACGGAAGTTAATAAGGCTCTTGTCGCACTGCGTGATTCCGGCAAGCTTCGTGAGATCTACGACAGGTGGAATCTATGGACACCCACAATGGCTGCTGAATTTAATGACTACAGCCCTTCGAAGATAGAGGCTTCAAGGTACAACGAGTGGGCTGAGACACACAGACCCAACCTTACATTTGCAAAACGCCTCGATAGATATAAAGACGCCCTGCCCGCTTTCGGTCGTGCTGCTATAGTAACGATGCAGGTATCCATCACTGCGATGATACTTGCGATCACACTGGGACTTACGTTGGCTATTACAAGGGTCTTCGCCCCCAAATGGATAGCCTCTGTTGCCACGGTCTATATTGAGGTAGTCCGTGGGACACCTGTGCTGATACAGCTCTTCTTTATCTTTTACGGGCTTCCGAGCATTGGGATAAAATTCTCTCCTTTCTGGGCAGGCGCAATTGGACTGGGGCTGAACTATGCGGCTTACGAAGCAGAGATTTACCGTTCCGGGCTTTTCGCGATCCCAAGAACACAGTGGGAATCTGCGCTTGCGCTGGGGATGACAAGGTGGCAGGCAATGAGGAAAGTTATCCTTCCTCAGGCTGTCCGTGTAGTTATTCCACCGATCACTAATGATTTCATCTCTCTGTTAAAAGATTCCTCGCTAGTATCGATAATAACGATGGTCGATCTTACCAAAGCCTACGGGCAGATATCTGCGACTTACTATGATTACTTCGGACCCGGCATAATAGTTGCCATTATCTATCTGTTGCTGGGACTGCCTTTTGTAAGATTCGCCCGCTATACTGAAAAAAGGCTGGCGGCTGTGGACAAGGATGGCAAATACGGACACAGGGAAAATATTTACCGCTCCTCTACCCGCTATATCTGACCCAATGGGGTAATGCAGCGGCGTGTAACTTGCCGCGGGAAGCTGTCGGACTCAAATCCGACGGGAAGTGCGGCTTTTAAGCCGCGAGAAGAGGCGATTCCATCGCCGGGAAGCGGTTGTGAAACGGCCAGAAGAGGCTTCCGGCGCGGGGGCGGGAGTCGATGGCCAATCAATTGCGAATCGATTGCGAGTCAATGGGGTAAAGCAGCTACGAGGGCGACCCCTCCCCGCTCAGGAGCATACGGGGATGACTAATAAAAGGAGCATACGGGGATGATGGAAAAGGGGCATTTGCTCCGCCGTTTTTAAAGACAACCGCTTGCCCGCCCCTACGCTCTCATTCTCCGCGGTTAGGGTTTCACCGTAAATTCTCCGCGACGTTTTTTGTCGTAAATTCTCCGTGGCGTAGACGCCACAATTCCCCGCGGCAGCTAGTCTGTGCCGCAGCCCTTACGACTGCTTTGCGCGCCGTATTCAAGTCGCGCTTCGCGCCGGTTAAGAAAATAAATTGGAATTCATCCTTTGAAACAACTTTTAAGCCTATCCGCAAACCTAGTATATCTTTTTTTTGTCTTGTCATTCTTCACAGCGATAGCAACAGCTTTTTTTGTTCCGACAAGCACGACCAGTTTTTTGCCTCTTGTGATACCTGTGTAAAGAAGGTTTCTCTGGAGCATTATATAATGCTGCGTCATTATTGGTATAACTACAGCCGGATACTCTGACCCCTGTGATTTATGGATCGAAACAGCGTAGGCGTGGATAAGCTCATCCAACTCCGAAAAATCATATGAGAGACGGCCACTGTCCATTTCAACTATTACCTTGCTGTCTTCCCCGTCTATATTGAGAACTGTCCCAATGTCTCCGTTATAGACATCCTTTTCATAGTTGTTGCGGATCTGCATTACCTTGTCGCCTTCCTGAAAAGTCCTGCCCATCCTCTGGACCTTTGCTCCATGATAAATATTCAGGGCTTCCCTCAATTCTAAGTTCAGCCTTGTGGTCCCGACAGATCCTCTGTGCATCGGGGTAAGGACCTGGATATCCTTAACGGGATCAAAACCAAACTTCTGAGGTATTCTCAGTGTGACAAGTTTTTTAATTATTTCAAGGGCTTTGTCTGGATCGTTTTCCTCTATAAAATAAAAATCACTCAAAGGGGAGCTTTCAGCTTTCTCATCAAAACAGGGCATCTCGCCGCTGTTGATTTTGTGCGCGTTGACTACGATCATACTCTGCTCACCCTGCCTGAATATTTCATTCAGATGAACAACAGGGCATACACCTGAATCGATTATGTCTTTCAGGACATTCCCGGGTCCTACTGACGGCAGCTGGTCCACATCTCCTACAAAAACAACAGATGCACCTTTTGGAATAGCTTTCAGCAGATGGTGGAAGAGTATCTGGTCTATCATTGAAGCTTCGTCCACCACAAGCAGATCGCAGTCAAGCGGGTTAGACTCATTTTTCATGAAGTCTCCGCCAGACATTGAACTTCCTGTGTACTCAAGCATCCGGTGGATAGTTTTTGCCTCGTGCCCGGTAGCCTCAGCCATTCTTTTAGCCGCTCTACCTGTGGGTGCAGCGAGCATTATCCGGAATCCCCTGGCAGACCTGATCTTGATTATCGCTTTTATAAGGGTGGTTTTTCCGGTTCCCGGCCCACCTGTGATCACCATCACCTGTGAGCCAAGGGCCATTTTCAGCGCCTCTGTCTGCTGGCCTGCGAAGCTGATGCCAAGCTCCTGCTGGACCCACGGTATTACCACATCAGGGGCAGCATACTGTCCGTTGAAGGGAGATGAGAGGAGACTGAACAGTTTCTTTGCTGAATGGACCTCCGCATAGTGGAATGGGAGAAGATAGACGGCACAGTCATCGTTTCCTTCAATATCCTTGTACCATTCGAGTATAAGTTCCTGATTTAGCCTCGCATCTTCTATCCCCTTTTCTACCAGTACCGGAGATACCGAAAGGATGTCAGATGCTGATGCTGTGAGCTCCTCTATCGGTACAAACACATGGCCGTCCCTCGTCAGTTCATTCATGACGTGAAGCACTCCGGCCCTTATACGAAGAGGAGATTCTTTGCTGAACCCCATACTGGAAGCGATCTTATCTGCCGTTGTGAAACCAATGCCGAAAATATCTACCGCCAGCCTGTATGGATTTTCCTGCAATACCTGAACTGAGGCGCTCCCATAATGTCTGAAGACTCGTAATGCATATCCTGTGCCGATCCCGTAGCTCTGAAGGAAAAGCATGACTCCGCGCATCTCTCTTTGTTCAAGCCAGGCTTCATGTATCGCAGCTGCCTTCTTTTCTCCAATACCTTCTATCTCAAGCAGCCTTTGAGGTTGTGTATCCAGGATCTTAAAGGCTTCAGATCCGAAAAGTGAAACAATTCTTTCAGCTGTAGAAGGACCTATCCCCTTAATAAGACCTGAACCAAGATATTTCTCTATTCCCTGTACCGAGGATGGCGCAAATGATTTATATTCCACTATTTTAAACTGTGATCCGAATTTAGGATGATCCGTCCAGAGACCTTTCATGCTCAGTACTTCTCCTACTGCGGGAGAGGCTATCGTACCAACAGCAGTGACCAAGTCAGGATAACCCTTCACAGCTATGCGGAGAACAGCATAGCCGCTCTCCGCGTCATTGTATGTTATACGTTCGATCTGGCCGGTTAGTTCTTTTATTTCCTGTTCGCTACCGGAGTACTGCTTTCCATTGTATGCCATCTCCGCTAAAGATTCTCTGCCGAAGGCCGGTGACGCTGATCAAGTATCTCTATGATCACCCTGTCGACATTTTTCATCCCTTCACGAGTTACTCTTGCGACATTTTCTATCGTTTCTTCTATGGATGACCCAAAAACTCCCTGTGGAATTCCCAGTTTTTGTCCGGCAACTGCCCACCTGGCAGCAAAATATGCCTCGGAGGAGGCGGAGCTGACTTTCAGGGCGCAACTTTCCTTCGCGCCGTCGCAAAGCATACCTGCAAGGTTTGAAAGAAGCAGCTGCATGGCATCGGCCATCTGGTCTTCAGAGCCGCCCATCAAATAGGTCATGCCTGCGGCAGAACCTGCCCCGGCTGCTACAGAGCAGCCGCACACAACTGACATGCGTCCAAGTCGTCTTTTTACAAAGCTTGTTGATATATGGCTGATCGCAAGGGCTTTTGCCATCTCGTCATCCGATTTTTTTAAATGTTTTCCCAAAATTGCTATGGGAAGGATCGCTGTAATGCCGTGATTGCCGCTGCCTGCACTGCTCATTACAGGCAGAAGTATGCCGGACATCCTTGCATCCGCTGCAGCAGCGGTGATGCTTCTTATCTTCAGCGCAACATCTTCGCTCCCCTCCGAAGCAAAAATATCTCTTAGGGTCCTGCCGAATCTGCTGCCCTGAACACATTCTCCACAGGTCGAACAGACTTCGCCGGGTTTAAATCCTCCCTCAGCGACTGCTCTGTTCATTTCTATTCCGGAAAGGAGGAATTTTTTGTCTTCTTCATCCATCTCGTCTGCCATTTTGAGAGCTTCTGTGAAGACCTGTGGGAAACCGTCATCTTCAAAACCTATCGAAGATCCTGAGGAATCAGATATATCTTCCATGACAGTGACTCCGTCAGCAACAACTTTTTCTATGTGGTTGTAATTACCGCTGACAAGACAAACAGCTTTATGTCCGGGGGTAAAGATAGAGGCAAGCACGTAGACTCCGCTCCTGTCCGGGTCGCAGTAGATCGTTACCCTTTCCTCCCGGACCCATCTTTCAGCCTTTTCAACATCTTTTGCTGTACTGCTTCTGAGCACCTCGAGACCCAGGTCCGAGTCTCCGCAGATAGCTCCCATAGCAGCCGCCATTACGTTCCCTCTTGCGCCTCTTGTTCCCGGGATGCCGACCGCCATACCGTTTTTGTATATGCTTCCGCTGACTGTGACTCTAATAGAAGCGACTTCATCTTTGTCAGGCAGTTCCTTACAGGCCCTTGCAACCGCAAGTGCTACTGCTCCCGGATCAGTGCATCCCAGTGCAGGTTTGACCTCTTTTGCCAGGAAATCTTTGAACGATAACATCATCTGTTCCCTCCTAACAAATATAGCGTATCTTTCCATCCACCACCGTTAAGCCGACTTTCAAGTTCCGGATCTCGTTGTCATCGATCTTAAAAGGATTTTCCATAAAAGCTATGATGTCTGCAGCCTTTCCTACCTCCAGCGTTCCCCTGAAATCTCCCTCTCCGCAAACGACAGCGCCCCCCTTTGTATACATCGAAAAGGCTTCTACTCTGTCAAGTTTTTCGGATGGCAGCCATCCGTGTTCCGGCTGATCCGAAAGGTCTTTTCTCAGTATCGCTGCCCTTATTCCAAGCATCGGATCAAGCGGCTCAGTCGGAGAATCCGATCCTGCTCCTACTGTAATGCCATACTGTATCAATGTCTTCCATGCATAGCTCCACCTTGCTCTTTCAGCGCCAAGCCTGGACATCACGATCGGCCAGTCTGATGTGACAAATGCAGGCTGTATATCTGCCATCACACCAAGTTCTGCCATTCTCTTGTAGATGTCATGTGCCCCAACCTGACAATGTACTATCCTATGTGAAGTCGGTCTCTCTTTATCAAAAATGCTTTTTGCAGATTCAACGGCGTTGAGACACCTATCGATAGCTCCGTCGCCGATGGCGTAGTACGCTACCTGCATTCCGGCTTGTTGAGCTATCGCTGTAAGACGGTCGAGTTCTCCCTGCGACCGCGCGTATATTCCTCTGTTTCCGGGTTCATCTGAATATTCTTCCCTTAGTGCGGCTGTCTTCGCTCCAAGGGTCCCGTCAACGTGTATTTTAAGTGGACCTGAAGAGAAATAACTGATCCCGTTTCTCTCGTGATAACCACACTCAATAAATGTTGCAAGTTCTGTTTCATCTCTGATATGCCATTGCTCAGCTATGCGCAGGGGCATCTGATTTTCCAGCTCCATCTGTTCGTAAAGCCTGAAGATCCTCTCGATACTCCCTACTATGCCAAGGTCATCTGTCTGTACTGACGTGATGCCGAGCTTGATCATCTCGTCTGTAGCTCTCTTGTACCACCTTATCAGGGTTTCGTCGGAAGATTCGGGGATGTTCATCCTTACCCAATTTACTGCAGCCTCGCTGACTACTCCTGTCGGTTCACCATTTTCATCTACGTTGACAACGCCTCCCGATATTTTAAAACCTTTTCCTATCCTCAATATCTCGAGGGCTTTGGAATTAAGGGAGGCAATGTGTCCGCACGATCTCTCAAAGAAAAGAGGTATGTCTCTGGTGATATTGTCCAGGTCATGCCTGTTGGGGAACCTTTTTTCTGCAAGGTGATCCTGGTCCCACCCACGGGCAAAAAACCACTGACCCTCAACTATCGGAGACTTTAAAAGGAACCGGCGGCTTTTGTCTATCATTTCTTCGATAGAGGATGATCCTGAAAGGTTCAGAGTTTCAAGGCTCCTGCCTGTCGCAAGAAGATGGTTATGCGTATCGGTCATTCCGGGCATGAGGAACTTACCTTTTATGTCCAGCACTGTTGTTTTGCTGTCACAGAACGACAGTATTTCTTTATCGCTTCCTATTGCCTGAATGATACCATTTTTTGCGTACAGCGCACTGGCCCGACCGGGAGATGACATCGGGTAGATGACGCCGTTAATAAGAGCTATAGAATCGTTTCGCTGTACATCCCCCATCATTCATACCACCTTTACATCATCATTAAGAGAGTTGCCAGGGTCCTTGTCCCGAAACCGGAAGCACCCTTAGCGTAATAGCTTCTCTGTTCTTTGATAAAATCTGCAGCAGCTATGTCCAGATGGACCCATGGAATATCTTTATCGACGAATGCCTCCAGGAACATCGCAGCGGTGATGGCACCGCCGTAGCGACCTCCTGAGTTGACCAGATCGGCCACCGGAGATTTTATGGCTTTTTTAAGTGTCGGGTCATCCATTGGAAGTTTCCAGAAACGCTCACCTGCCATTTTGGCAGCAGCGAGTACTTCCTCCCCGAAAGGATCGTTGTTGGTGAAAAGACCTCCGGTGTTCGTTCCCAAAGCAACAGCACAGGCCCCGGTAAGCGTAGCTATGTCTATTATTTTATCCGGTTTGAGTTCTGAAGCAAAAGAGAGTGCATCGGCAAGTGTAAGCCTTCCCTCCGCATCAGTATTGTTGACTTCTATAGTCTTTCCGTTGCGTGCACGAAGGATATCGTCAGGTCTGTAAGCATTTCCGCCGGGCATATTTTCAGCAGCTGCTATTATAACTGTAATTTTCCATGGCAGTTTAAGCTGAGCAACTGCTCTTACAGCTCCGAGGACTGCACATGCACCACTTTTGTCGCCCTTCATTGTAGTCATGTGATCGGCAGGTTTAATGTCCAACCCTCCGCTGTCAAAAGTCAACCCCTTACCTACAAGTGCAACATGCCCTCTACATTCCCCTTTAGGTGACCAAGTAAGGGTAATAAACCTTGGAGGATTAGCCGAACCTCTTCCAACGGCGTAGAAGGCGGCCATTTTTTCCTTCTCTATTCTTTCCTCATTCCATATTTCGCATTCCAAGCCCAGTTCCTGTGCCAGCAACGCGGCCTTTTGGGCAAGAGTCTCCGGGGTTATGACATTCCCGGGTTCGTTCGCTATATCCCTTGTATAGCACTGTGCTTCAGCAAGTATTCTACCTTCCGCCAGTCCTTCACTGTTTGCATCTGCAATGTAGACATTCTCCGGAGATAGAAGTTTCTCCTCCTCTTCCTGCGACAGGTATTTATCAAAGCTGTAGCATCCAAGGACAGCCCCTTCTGCAGCAGATCTTGAATTGACCCTCTCTCCCGCACCGGGCATGGCGATAAGCACGCTTGAGCATCTTTTTGACGCTGCGGTCCTTAACGTCACAAAACTTCCCTCTCTGATGTTTTCCCGTAGGCTTTCTTTTTCATTTCCAAGTCCGTGTATCACAACATATTTGACTGATTCATGCATTACCGGGATCGTTATCGTTGAACCGGCTTTTGCCTTAAAATTATCGTTTATTACCGCTCTGCGGCAAAACTCCAGCATGTCTCCGGCAAGAGGTTCCAGAGACAGCGACTCAGACGAGGCTCCTTCAGCTAGTATTCCGATCAACCGGACATTTTCCTGACCAAAATCTTTTTCAGATCTATTAATGTTCAATATATTCCCTCCATAAAAGTAACTTGTTTGTATTCTCTACGGTACAATAATATCACTATTTAATCACAATGTTGATGTACTTCTGCTTACCTTATTTTTTCTGCTATACTTATCAGGGTCGATCTTCTGCTTTATTTGGGGGAATGAAAAATGGGCAACAAATACGACGTGATAGTCGTAGGAGCAGGTCCTGCCGGATTATTTGCTGCACTTGAACTTACAAAAAACAACAAAAAAGTTCTTCTTGTTGATAAGGGAAGATCGATAGATGCCAGGGTCTGTCCAATGAAAATGGGTGCTCCGGAGTGCGTCCACTGTGATCCGTGCAACGTTGTTTGCGGATGGGGAGGAGCAGGTGCGTTCAGCGACGGTAAGCTGACGCTGCCCCCTGAATTTGGCGGCAACCTTGAAGAATACTGTGGACGCCAGAAACTTATCTCTCTTATTGACGAGGCAGCCCGGGTCTATCTGGATCATGGAGCAAGCAATACTCTCTTCAAACCAAGCGGCGACCTTGCAAAGAAGGTCATTACCAAAGCGCTTCAGTCAGGTCTGGACATCATCCCTGCCACTATACGTCACATGGGAACAGACAGATCTAAGCACATCCTTGGCGCCATATATGAAACTTTAAAAGACAGCTGTGAAGTAAGGACAAATACCATGGCAGAAAAAGTCCTCCTTAAACCTGACGGATCCATTGCGGGCATTCTGCTTTCCAACGGAGAAGAGGTCTACGCCGACAGAGTCCTCTTGGCTCCCGGACGCGAAGGCGCCGCATGGATGGAAAAAACTGTGAAGGATCTTGGACTTGAGATCAAGTCGCTGCCTGTAGACATTGGCGTAAGGGTAGAAATACCCTCTGCCTGGGCTGAAGATATAACAGACCAGTTCTACGAGATTAAAGCACTTCTTGATACTCCAACCTTTGATGACAAGGTGCGAACATTCTGCATGTGTCCCCACGGAGAAGTCACATCTGAATACCAGAGCCACCACGAGATCCTGACTGTTAACGGTCACTCGAACGAAGAGAACGAACGCAAGACAGAAAACACGAATTTTGCAATACTTGTCTCGACAGAATTCACAAAACCTTTCAGAGATCCGATCGGTTACGGCAGCCACATTGCCCGTCTGGCAAACATGCTCGGCGGCGGGATCCTTGTCCAGCGACTTGGTGACCTTCGCAAAGGAAGGCGCTCCACTCCGGACCGTATTGCACGTGGACTTGTGCGCCCCACTCTCACAAGTGCGGAACCGGGTGACCTCGCGTGCGTGCTTCCTTACAGGCATATGGTAGGTATCATGGAAATGCTTGCTGCTCTCGACAACATTATCCCCGGTGTAAACAGCGGACACACACTGCTTTACGGCGTTGAGGTCAAGTTTTACAGCCTTAAGGTGGCTCTCGACAGCGGGCTCAGGACATCTATAAAAGGCCTGTACGCTGCAGGAGACGGGGCCGGAGTTACAAGAGGCGTTATACAGGCTTCGTCATCGGGTCTTTGGGTCGCACGGGCAATGCTCTCAGAAAAATGAAAAATATCAGGGTCTACTAAGAAAAGATGATCAGTAATCTGAAAAAAAGCGTCTTGTTAAAATTTACGAAATAATGTTGCCTATCCTGGCGCTTATCTCGGTTTTTACCCTTATGTCCTTAGGCTCAAACCTTTTCAAATATAGTCTTCAGCCTAAGCTGATATTTTTCCTAAATCATTTTATCTGGCTTGTTTTTGCCGCTGATTTCTTCGTAAGGATGCATCTAACAGATGATAAAAAACATTTCCTAACGAGACATCTTGCAGAATTTATCGCTATAGTTCCCGTATACCCGTTCATACTGCTGGCTCAGTTATTGGGAGACCTCCACATGACTGATGCTGCTAAACTAACACTTGAAATGATTTTTATTATAAAATTCTTCTCATACCTGATAAGGGCCTTCGTAACACAGCGCAGATTCATCAGAACTAATCCTCTGCATTATGCGGCCGCTGTGACTATGACTGCACTTGTCATTGCCGCAATGCTATTTTCCAGCTTTGAAGGCAGAAATTATTCAGACAGTATATGGTGGGCTTTTTCGACCGCAAGCACTACCGGTTTTGGTGACATCGTGCCTGTGACCGTGGAAGGAAGACTTGTAGGGATGTTCCTGATGGTCGTCGGGCTTGCCTGCATAAGCATGCTCACTGGTGTTATAGCCGGAATGATGATGTACTCCAATAATCTTACAAGGCCGGAAGGCTCTATCATAATTGGTATAATAAAAGAACTCTCCCGGTTTTCAGAGCTGAGTGAGAATGATGTAGATGAGATATGCACCGTCTTGAAAGCAATGAAACTGAGACATCCAATAAAAGAAAAAGAGATCGACAAGGTAAGAGCTGCTAAAAGATCGATCTCTAAAAAAACGTCCAACAAAAACAGTCGTTTTGCAAAATGGGTAAATGAAACCTTCATGAGCGACCCTAAAGAGGATTCTGTTCTTGAAAAAAAACTTTCAGAGAAAAAACGCCCTAAGAAATAACAAGTCGAGTCAAGTCGATAAAAAAAACTCATGCCGGCTATTACAGGAATGAGCTTTTTTCTATTATCAATTTCGAGTTTTTTATCTATTTACATCTCAAAAATTCAACAATCCTACAGAATTTAGGAAGATGATGAGGACCAGCAACGGCGTTACATAACGAAGCAGAAATCTGATAAGTTTTACCTTACCTTCGTTATTCAGTTTCCCGTGGTTGGTCAGTTCATCCCTCAGATCTTTTTCTTTAATTTTATAGCCGGCGTAGAGAGCGATAAACAATCCTCCCAGGGGTAGACATATGTTCGACGATATGAAGTCGAAGAGGTCAAAGAAACCCCTTCCCATGACTTTGATCCCTCCGAAGAAGCTCGAACTGTCAGCTGAACCCGCTGCCAGAACTCCTACCACTGCTATGATGGCACAATTGAGGATAGCGGCTTTTTTACGAGGCATGTTAAATTCTTCCGACATCCAGACAGTCGGAACTTCAACAAGCGAAAGCATCGCACCGTTGGCTGCGAATGACGTCAAAAGGAAAAATGCGAAGAGAAGCACCTGTCCAAAGGGCATCTGTGAGAATACAAGTGGAATCGTTATAAAGAGCAGACCCGGCCCTGCTCCCGGCTCAACTCCAAAAGAAAAGACCGCCGGGAATATCGCAAGGCCTGCAAGCATAGATACACAGATGTCAGCTATAGCTATTTTAAGAGGAGCAGTGGAAAGATCCGAATCCTCTGTGAAATATGATCCATAGGTTATCATCGTTCCCATCCCAAGCGAGAGTTTAAAAAATGCCAGCCCCATCGCCGCGAGCGTTACAGACGGAGTTATCTGTGAAAAATCGACATGGAAAAGAAAACGCAGACCTTCGGAGGCTCCCGGCAGTGTCATCGCGCGTACCGCACAGATTATAAGAAGGACAAAAAGCAGGGGCATCATTATCCTAATAGCCCTCTCTATGCCGGCTGAAACACCGAGTGAGATGATAGTGCCTATTACAAAAAGTACAACTACCTGCCAGAATATCGGTGACAGCACTGCTGCTGAAAAGAAACTTCCCCCTGCCGTGCCGGCTCCTATCGCACTGCCAAACATAGCTCCTGCTTTTTCAGCTGTAATTCCTGCGAAAGCTCCCGTTGCAGCTTTGAATGTGTAGTAATATACCCATCCTGCCACACAGCTGTAGAAGAACATGATCAGATAGGCAGCGAGTGCTCCCATGAAGCCTATTCCCGACCAGGGGGATCTTGGGTTCTTATCAAGTTTTCTGAATGCGCCGACCGGGTTCATCCTTGATCTGCGGCCAATTACGAATTCACTTATCATAATAGGAACAGCGACCATAAAGACAAAAAAGAGGTACAGTACAAGAAAAGCTCCGCCGCCACCGGTTCCTGTCATATACGGAAATTTCCATATATTCCCAAGACCTACGGCTGAACCAAGGGATACCATCAATGCCGTAAGAGTTGAACTAAAACCATCCCTTTTCTTTGTTTCTAATGACAATAAAATCTCCTCCTTAACTACGTTTAGAGAGAATAAAATAATGCATTTTTAAAAATCGCCTTGATTTTACACCTAATTATTTAAAATGGGTGAGTAATTATTAATTACAATTCTTTCCCTCCAAGTCCGGAAGTTCGAATCGTAGCACAGACAATTGCAATAATAATAATGGTACAGCCTATTGCCTCCTGCATCGATGGAGACTGATCCAGTAAAAGTGAGGTCAGGCCCACCGCAACGACTATTTCAAGCGTACAGAGTAGACTCACCGTTGCAGCCGGCACATATTTCAAAGCAGTGTAGAAGAGGCCGTATGCAAGAAGGCTTCCGCAAAATGCCTGGAAGACCATGAGGCCAAAAAGGGATGCTGTAAAGTTAGAAATATCTTCCCATCCAACGATGGTGCTTTTACCTAGAATAAGGAGTGCTCCGCCAAGAAGATGTGCAAAGAAGAGGAGCACTAACTGATCTGTTTCCTGGTCTTTGCAGACCCTTCTGGCCACAAGGGCCTGCCCTGAAATTCCTATTATTGCAAGCCCACCCCACATAAGTCCCGGTAAAGAGAGACTCGAAAAAGTTTTTTCACCGCCTACCATACCCAGATAGACTCCTACGATTATCAGGAATCCGGATACTACCTGAAGAAAGGTCGGCTTTTCATGAGTTATGTAGAGCGAACCAAGTAGGGTCACAAGGGGAAAAGTATAGTGAAGTACGAGTGCTTCGGGCACAGAGAGATATTTTAGCGACATCAGGAATCCCCCTCCGGAAAAAACAACGGAGAGTATTCCGGAAAGGAAATAAAAACAGATAATGTTCCTATCCGGTCTGAATACTCCGGGTCCTTTCGTGAAATAGATAAAAGGACCTACCGTAAGCACAACAAAAAGTGCACGAAAAGCCATAACTGACATAAGGCTTATTCCTGCGCTTGAAAGGACCTTAGCTATTGGACTCATAATGCCCCAGCAAACAGCAGCAATAAGCGTCATAACAACTCCATGCCAATATTTATTCATTTTTTTGCTCTACCTCGCTGAGAATTTCATAATTACCGTTCACGTATCAATATATGGGCTCCCGGCACTTAATTTTCAGATATCTACTGCTCCATCTCCACTACTGTGCCGATGTTAAGTTCTTCAGCCCGTTCCAGCGCGGTTTTTGCTGTAATAAGATCCTGTAATGCCATCCCAGTGGCGTCAAACATCGTTATCTCATCCTTGGAAGTCCTCCCGGGTTTAGTTCCGTTAAGCACCTCTCCGATCTCAGTGATGGATCCCGGTCCTATCAGCCCCATTGATATTGCGTGCTGACATTCTCCCTTCTGTGCCACCTGAGATCTTGAGTCTCCGAAAACTTTTACGTTTGCTGTTATTTCGGGATCTATCTCCTGTTTACCCGGCATGTCAGCACCTATTGTATTTATGTGGCAGCCCTTCTTGAGCCAACCACTTCTTATGAATCTTTTTTTTGAAGGCGTGCAGGTAACTACTATGTCCGCATTCTTGACATACTCCTCAAGAGATGTAAAAGGCCCGGCGGTTATTTGTATTCCGGGGTAACAGAGAGATATTTCTTCCGCCATCTTCTTGGCACAAACATCCTGAGCATCAAAGACATAGATCTGTTTTAGCTTGGGCATAACCTTTGATAAACCCATTATCTGAGCCCTTCCCTGCGCACCTGAACCAACTACAACAGCATTTTCAGATTCGGGTCTGGCAAGGGTCTCAGCACCTATTGCCCCGGCCGCGCCTGTCCTTAAAAAGGTTACAGGAGTCCCTTCAAGTATTCCGACCGGTTGCTGACGTTCAATATCCATGACAATTATTAGACCTGCAAGGGCAGGAACTCCCAGATTTACAGGATTGTCCCTGTTCCAGCCCAGAATTTTAAGTCCGTATATCCCTGCGCCATTCAGGTATGCGGATTTAATATCCATATCGGTCCTTCCGGGGTCAAACTCGTGTGTTATTATCGGGAAAAGCCCTGCCATGCCGGAAGAGAACAGCTTATAAGCCTCTTTTACTCCCGGGATGACGTCGTCCATGGTAACCAACGCTCTAAACTGAGCTGAATCCAATATCCTGAGTCTGTACATTGGTCGCTCCTATCTTCCGCAACTTAGCGCGGAAAGGAATTTTTCTTCTCCTATATTGCCTCCCGAGACAACGATCCCGACTTTTTTATCTTTAAGGTCGACAGACCCTGCAAGGGCTGCAGCTGCTGCGATTGCACCTGCTCCCTCTACAAGCTGATGGTGTTTTTCAAACATGAAGCGGATGCCTTTTGCAATATCCTCTTCAGTGACGGCTATAAGTCCCTCCAGTTCATTAATGACAAAATCGAAATGGTTCTGACATGCTCCGCCTCCAAGAGCATCTGCAAGGCTGACTTCCTCGTCAACAAGTTCGACCATGCCCTTTTTAAGAGCCTCGGGCCATGCAGGGTTGGCTTTTGCATGAACTCCCCAGACTTTTATCCCGGGGCGCAGTGCCTTTGCAGCGGTAGCTACCCCGCGGATCAGTCCGGCTCCGCTTATCTGGCAGAGGATAACATCAAGCTCCGGTTCATCCTGCATCATTTCAAGGCCAACTGTCCCCTGTCCGGCTGCCACGTAGGGATCGTCAAAAGCTGAAATGAAGATCAGATTTTCTCTTTCAGCCATCTTCATACTCTCTATCTCTGCCTCGTCATAATATGTTCCTATCACGCGGAGTTCGACAAACTCTCCGCCCTTTTCAAGTATGGATCCGCGTTTTACCTGTGGACACTGACCCGGCACACAGATGACCGCCTTTGTTTTCAGGTCTCTGGCAGCCATAGCTATCCCCTGTGCGAGGTTCCCGCTTGAACAGGTTATAACTCCTTTTTGTCTCTCTTCTTCTGTCATTGCAAACATCCTGTTGAAGGCTCCCCTTGGTTTGAAAGAACCGGCGATCTGCTGGTTCTCCAGTTTGAGCCAGATCTTTCCGCCTGTTATTTTGCTCAGTGCGGGAGA